>CALGNW010000194.1 GCA_937958345.1 uncultured Neomegalonema sp.
AAAAGCGATGAAAATATGGGTTGAGACAGTATTGGTTGGCGTCGTCGCTGCGGTGGGGATCGCCTATCTAGCAATCAACGCAGAAGAGCCTGCCGATCCGCGAAGGGTCGATGGGGCAAGGCCATGGAGCGAGCTTTGTGAAATAACAGACTGCACGCAATTTCCGCGCGGTCAGGCTTCTTTCGTTATGACCAACGGCGACACGCTCTACACGAAGATTTGGCACAGAAAACCTCGTTGCTGCGGAACTGCGGGTAAAGTTTTCTTTGATCCAGAGACGGACACTCATGTGTTTCTCGATGCCGAGAAAGTCGTTTTCAGTCATAGGGATCTTGAGCAAATGAACGGTACGAAAGGCGACGTGTCACGTGCAGCTGAAATGTATTTCACGTCTTCCGAACAATTCACACACCACGCTTTGCGGCAGATTGGCATCGTCCATAAACTCTTGGATCCTGACGACCTATCGATCAATATAGAAAGTTTTGCGCCGGTCACTTACGCCCCAGATTTCTTGCTCTTCTATCAATCAACAGCGAATAAATCAGCTTATTCCTTGATCTCGCGCACTCCAGATTTCCTAGGGCATCGTGTGGCGGTGAACTGCGACTCATTTCGCTGTGGTATGACGTCCTTTGATTTTGCAGAGGGGCCTGGAAAGATCGGGGTGAAAATCCTTAAAGCTCCCGATCGTCAAACCATTCCCGGATTTTATGCGCATTGCGACGAAACTCAAACGATCCAAACTTGTCCGGCGTTTTCGAAGAATGTTGAAACCTACAAAGATTTTCTCACCGACATCGGAGCGCTCTACGTCTTTCTAAAAACTCATCCTGACGAGAGGGTCAGTCATGTTCGCAATTGAAGCTTGGCAAGCAGATTTCATCCGAAGCCTTATTGCCATTATTCAAGATCCTGATCCGCAAGCCGATCGCACAGTTGGTGCTGTAATCAACTTTACAGAAGTGCAGTATCGTGAAGAGGTGAGAGAAATTCTTCGGTTGCCGGGCGCTTCAGACGTCGATCCCGATAGGCCTGTCAAAAACTACGACCTTTATTCAGCCATCGTACAATTCATAAGCGAAAAAGTAGAAGGTACTACGGTCGCAAGGCGCATTGAATCTGGCGATGGCTTCGCAGCACCAGCCGACGGCGTTGACGCGTTTTTGTGGACATTCCTACAAGGTGCCTGGGCGACAAATTTATCAGCAAATCGCGATGCCGGTGACGAAGCTCTCCAATCGGCGGAAATACCAACTGCCGGAAAAATTCTTGGGGCGGCAGGCGCAGGATATAACAACTTTCAATATGAGATTCGTACCGGATTCGACCCTGAAACCGAAACATCAACCTTATCAGGTGCGACGGCTTCTAAGACAGCTCAACTGGATTACGGGATTGCGACACTGGCGCGGTGTTTTGAGGGCGTGCCCGATGGCGTGCAGCGCGCGGCACATATGTGCTGCGGTTATCCCAATCATCTCGACGATCACGATTACCCCAAGGCGGACCCCGCCGCGTATCTGAAAATAGCGGAAGCCGTAGACGGAACGGTTGATGCGATTTCGATCGAAGACGCGCACCGGCATAATCCGGCTGAACTGTTCGAGCGGTTCTCGGCCTCGCGGTTGATTGTCGGTTTTGTGCGCATCGCGTCGAGCGAAGTCGAGAGCGTCGTGCAGATTGCCGCGCGCATGCAGGATGTGATGGCGCATGTCCCTGCTGAACGATTAATCGCAGCGCCGGATTGCGGGCTGGGGTTTTTGGGGCGCGATCTGGCGATGACCAAGCTGCGGAATATGTGCGACGCCGCAAGGCAAGTTTGAGGAACGGACAATGCCGCAACTGACATTCGAGACACTGAAGGAGCAGGTCGGTGCGGGAACGGTCGATACCGTGCTGGTCTGTCTGGTGGATATGCAGGGCCGCCTGATGGGCAAGCGTTTCCATGCGTATCATTTTATCGAAAGCGCATGGCAGGAAACCCATTGCTGTAACTATCTGCTGGCCACGGATTTAGAGATGGCGACACCTGACGGCTATGCCTCGACAAGCTGGCAGACCGGGTACGGCGACTATGTGATGAAACCCGACCTGACGACTTTGCGCCCGATACCCTGGCTGGACGGAACGGTGATGGTGCTGTGCGATGTTCTGGATCATCACACACACGAGGACGTGCCACATTCACCGCGCGCCGTGCTGAAACGCCAGATTGCGCGGCTGGCCGAGAGGGGCCTGACAGCGAAGATGGCGACCGAGCTTGAGTTCTTTCTGTTCGAAGGCAGCTTTGATGCGATCCGCAAATCCGGCTATCGCGATTTGCAGCCGATCAGCGGGTATAACGAGGATTACCATATCCTCCAGACCACGAAAGAAGAGAGCGTGATGCGCCCGCTGCGCAATCATCTGTTTGCCGCCGGCGTGCCGGTCGAAAATACCAAGGGCGAGGCGGAGACGGGACAGGAGGAGTTGAACATCCGCTATGCGGAGGCAATGGCCTGTGCCGATCACCACACGATCGCAAAGCATGCAACCAAAGAGATCGCGTGGCAGCAGGGGCATTCGGCGACCTTTCTGCCGAAATGGCACCGCGACCGTGTGGGCAGCGCCGCGCATGTGCATCAGTCGCTGTGGCGCGGCGAGGACAGCGCATTTTATCAGGCCGGGGCCGAACTGGGCATGTCTGATCTGATGCGGTCCTATTGTGCCGGTCTGATAAAATACGCCGGTGAGAGTACGTATTTCCTCGCGCCCTATATCAACTCTTATAAGCGGTTTGCCCCCGGAACCTTTGCGCCGACCAAATCGATCTGGTCTGTCGATAACCGGACGGCGGGATTTCGTCTGTGCGGGGCAGGGACCAAGGCGGTGCGGATGGAGTGCCGTATCGGCGGGTCCGACCTGAATCCCTATCTGGCGCTGGCGGCGCAACTGGCGGCGGGGATAAAGGGGCTGGAGGACGGGTTGGCGCTGGAGCCGCCGACGACCGGCGACATTTATCAATCGGTAGATGCACCCGAAATTCCGAACACCCTGCGCGCAGCAGCCGAAGCCCTGCGCGGGTCCGCGATGTTGCGCGAGGCCATGGGCGACAATGTTGTCGATCATTATGTCCGGGCGGCGACGTGGGAACAGGAAGAGTTCGACAAGGTTGTCACCGATTACGAGATCGCGCGGGGATTCGAGCGCGCGTAAGGTCAGTCTTCGACAAAAACCTCTTCGGGCACGACACCCCAGAGGCCCTGTTTACGGACCCATCCGCGATAGCCCCTGACTTTGACACGGCACCAGTCGAGCTGACAGCTGATAAAGCGCAGCACGACGCCCGGTTCAGCGCGGGCCACGATCTTGGTCGCGATGTCGGGGCCGGTGTAGAGATTTGCAATTTCGTCGCGCACAAGGGCCGTGCGGGCGGAGCCAAGCTGGCTTTTGTGAATCCAGCCCGTTGTGCCTTCATGGTCGCTGACGTGACGCCAGTCCCGAAATTCGCGGAAGATTTTGACGGGCATGCCGTAACGCTGGAATGTCCACGCAATCGGATAATCCTCGCCCGCGCCGCGCCGCATGTTCACCGTGTCGAACTTTAACGAGACAAAGCGCGGTAACGGTTCGCCCGTTTCAGGGCCGATCCCGAGTGTCTGTGCGTTCAGCGGAGTCGCGAGAACAAACATTGCAAGAGCGATACGTTTCATGGTTACGGAGTGCGATGAAGCGCGCTACGGGTCAAGCCGTGTATTACGCTTCGTGACCTTTTCATTTGTTGCGTGACCTGATATTTAATCGCATGATTATGACTCGACGGAGACATTGATGCCCGACAGCCGCCCCAGAGTCGTCGTAACCCGCAAACTGCCCGAACAAGTCGAGGCACGCATGCAGGAGTTATTCGACGTAACGCTGAATCACGATGATAGGCCGATGTCTGCGGCGGAGCTGGGCGAGGCGATGGCGCATGCCGATGTACTTGTTCCGACTCTGGGTGATCATCTTGATGCCGGTCTGATGGCGCGGGCGGGCGCGAACCTGCGGCTGATTGCCAATTTTGGTGCAGGTGTCGATCATATCGACGTCGAAACCGCACGGCAGCGGGGTATTCACGTCACCAATACTCCCGGCGTGCTGGCCGAAGACACCGCCGATATGACGATGGCGCTGATTCTCGCCGTGCCGCGTCGACTGGTGGACGGCGTTAAGCTGATCGAATCCGGAGAATGGGGCGGCTGGGCGCCGACCGCGATGCTGGGCCACCGGATTTTCGGAAAACGGCTGGGTATTATCGGGATGGGCCGCATCGGTCAGGCGGTTGCCAAGCGTGCGGCGGCCTTCGGGCTGGAAATTCACTATCACAACCGCAAGCGCGTTCACGGGTCGGTCGAAGAGGATCTGGGCGCGACGTATTGGGAAAGTCTCGACCAGATGCTGGCGCGGATGGATGTGGTGTCGATCCATTGCCCGCATACGCCGGGAACGTACCATCTGCTGTCGTCCCGCCGGCTTCGCCTGATGAAGCCCAGTGCCTATATCGTCAACACTGCGCGCGGTGAAATTGTCGACGAGAACGCTCTTATCCGCATGCTGGAGGCGGGCGAGCTGGGCGGTGCGGCGCTGGATGTGTTCGAGCATGGCCACGAGATCAATCCGCGCCTTGCCGCGCTGCCGAATGTAACGCTGATGCCGCATATGGGCAGTGCGACGGTCGAGAGCCGGTTGGAAATGGGCGAAAAAGTCATCATCAATATCAAGACTTTTGCAGACGGCCACACCCCGCCCGACCGCGTTGTTCCCGCCATGTTATAACGGAACTCGCGGCGGATCATACCGTGCAATGCGACCAGAACGAGAAACACGTCGCCATAAATCGCTCTATATGTTAGTTAATAAACCACTGTACGACGGCTGACGCATCGGGTGAGAGCCTGCGAAAGCAGAACGCGTGGCCGGTTTGACTGATGATTTAAGTGGAGCACGGTAATGGCGACCGGGACGGTTAAGTGGTTCAACCCTGAAAAGGGTTTCGGTTTTATCCAGCCGGATACGGGTGGAGATGACGTTTTCGTTCACATTTCGGCGGTCGAGGCAGCGGGCCTCAGGACGTTGGAAGATAACGCAAAAATCAGCTACGAAATGGTTGAAGACCGGCGCGGGCGCAGCTCTGCCGGTGAATTGCAACTGCAAGGTTGAGGCGGCTTACAAAGACCGCACACACAAAAACGGCGCACCCCGAAGGATGCGCCGTTAATAAGTGACTGGTAACGGCCCGTTTGACCCTCACCGGTCGGGACTACATGCCCTCGCGTTGTGCCTTTTTACGGGCCAGCTTGCGGGCGCGACGAATTGCTTCTGCACGTTCGCGAGCGCGGCGCTCGGACGGCTTTTCGTAATGCTGACGCAGTTTCATCTCACGGAAGACGCCTTCGCGTTGCATCTTCTTTTTCAGGGCCTTAAGCGCCTGATCAACGTTGTTATCACGGACCAAAACCTGCACGGTTTTCACCACCCTTCGAGTGCGCTAGCGTCACGGCAACCTCGCATTGGCCGCGTGACGGGATGAATTCAAGACGCGCTCTATATCAACGGCCTGCGTCTTTGTCGAATCGTTGGAGCAAGAAAATGCCGGATATGCATGAAGAAAACGCCTCGCAGAGCCGGTCGCGGGCGGAAATGCCGGAATACCTGCGGGAAACGCGTGATCTCGTGCTGGATTATGCCCTGCCGAATGTGGCTTTTGACGGCTGGTCCGAGAGTTTGCTGCGCGAGGCAATCGAGCAATCAGGAGCGGATGCGGCGTTGGCGGGCATGGCCTTTCCTCGCGGAGCGGTCGATTTGGCCGCCGAGGCGCACCGTCGCGATGATATGCGGATGGTCGAGCAGATGAATGCCGGCGAGGTGCTGCGCATGCGCGAGAAAATTACAAAGGCGGTGCGTGTCCGGCTGGAACTGGCGGGCGAGCAGGAGGAGGCGGTCCGGCGGGCGGCGGCGTTGTTCGCACTGCCTCAGAACGCCGCCGAGGGCGCGCGTCTGACATGGGGAACCGCGGATGCGATCTGGACAGCGGTGGGCGATACTTCGACCGATTATAACTGGTACACGAAGCGCATGACGCTGTCGGGCGTTTACTCTGCCACGTTGTTGTATTGGCTGGGGGATACGTCGCTGGACAAAGAGGCGACGTGGCGTTTTCTCGACCGGCGGATCGAGGATGTGATGCGCATCGAGAAGGTCAAGGCGGCGGCTCGGAATAATCCGCTGGCCAAGCTGGCGCTGGCGGGGCCGCGTGCTTTGCTCAGCCGTGTCCGTGCACCTGGGGCAAAACCTTCACCAAAGGGCCTGCCGGTCGGTTTTCCGGGCCGAAGCTAGGTCTTCGGCGAGAGCGTCGTGACGTGACCCATCTTGCGGCCCGGTCGTGATGCGCCCTTGCCGTAAAGGTGTACCGCCTGTGCCGCGTTGCCGAGAGCCAGCCAGTCATCGGCCTCTGCGCCAAGCAGGTTGGTCATCACGGCATTTGAATGCCGTTCGGTTGACCCGAGAGGCCAGCCGCAGACGGCGCGGACATGCTGTTCAAACTGGCTGATGGCGCAGCCCTCGAGCGTCCAGTGGCCGGTGTTGTGAACGCGCGGCGCGATTTCGTTGACGAGGATGGTGCCATCCGACTGCACGAACATCTCGACACCCATGACACCGACATAATCCAAAGAGCGGACGATTTTTTCAGCGATGGCGTAGGCCGCATCGCGCGTCGCCGCCGGGATTGACGCCGGAACAGTCGTGCGGCGCAGGATGCCGTCTTCGTGGTCGTTTTCACCCGGATCGTAGCAGGCGATTGCACCGTCAATGCCGCGCGCAACGATGACGCTGATCTCGCGGTCGAAGGCGACGAAACCCTCGAGAATAGACGGTGCGGCCTTCATATCCGCAAGCGCCTGATCCGACTCGGCAGCGGCCATAATGCGCGCCTGTCCCTTGCCGTCATAGCCGAGGCGGCGGGTTTTCAGGATCGCAGGCAAACCGATTGCCGCTGTCGCATCGGTCATTTCCGGTGCTGTTGTCACCGCCCGCCACGGGGCGGTGCCGATCCCCTGCTCATTAAGAAACGTTTTTTCCGCCACCCGGTCCTGGGCAATTTCGAGCGCACGGGCGTGCGGGCGGACAGGGGTAAACGCCGCAAGGATTTCGCAGGTCCGCGCCGGAACATTCTCGAATTCAGTGGTGATGGCATCGACGGACTGCGCAAACGCCTTGAGCGCCGCAGCGTCGTCATATGCCGCGCAGGTGAAGGCCGCCGAGACCCGTGCCGCCGGACTGTTTTCTTCGGGTGCGTAGATATGTGCGTCGATGCCGAGGCGCGCGGCGGACATCGCCAGCATGCGGCCCAGCTGCCCGCCGCCGAGAATACCCAGCGTGCCGCCGGTCGGAACCACGCTCATACCGGAGACTCTGCGACGCTGTCGGTCTGTTCGGCTCGCCATTTCTCGAGGCGGGCGGCGAGGGCGGTGTCAGTGGTGGCGATGATCTGCGCGGCCAGCAGCGCAGCATTTCCCGCGCCTGCCTCACCAATCGCCAGCGTACCGACCGGCACACCCTTTGGCATCTGGACAATCGACAGCAGGCTGTCGAGGCCGGAAAGCGTGCGGCTTTGTACCGGTACGCCGAGGACGGGTACAATCGTCTTTGCCGCGATCATTCCCGGCAGATGCGCCGCGCCGCCCGCACCGGCGATAATCGCCCTCAGGCCGCGCTGTGACGCGGCCTCGGCATAGGTGAACATGCGGTCGGGGGTGCGGTGGGCCGAAACGATTTTCGTCTCGTGCGCAACACCCAGTGCGGTCAGAATTTCGGCGGCGGCTTGCATGGTCGGCCAGTCGGATTGACTGCCCATTACGATCCCGACGAGGGGCGCGTCTGTGTCATTCACGGTCGTCGTCCCTTTTCAGGCAATAATGTCGGGGTGAAGCAGATCGTACAGACGCTCGATCTCATCCTTGAGCGCCAGCTTTCGGCGTTTCATGCGGGACAAGGCGAGCTGGTCGCGAATCGGGCCGAGATCGCCGCCTGAAATCTCCTGATCGAGCAAGCGGTGTTCTTCTTTCAGCGCCACGTAGCGCGCCTCGATTTCCGCCTGATCGTTGTTCTCGTTCATTCTGCCGTCCGCGCAGTGTCATAGGGTGTTCGTGTGCAGCGAAAGATGCTTATAACCGAGGGATGGCACAGAAGGAAGCGGCGGAAGCATTCTGGGATTTTGCGCTGGGCGTCTACGGACAGGATGCGGTGCGCGCGGCTTTTCTGCGTTTGCAGGACCGCGACGGCGCCGATGTGCCTTTGCTGCTGTGGTGTTTATGGCTGGGGACGCGCGGGCGCGGTGTTTCTGATGAAGAAATGACCGCAGCGGTCCGTTTCTCGTTGGCCTGGCGGGATGCGGTGGTCGCGCCTGTTCGGGCTGTGCGCAGGGGGCTGAAACTCGGGGTGGAGGGCGTTCCCCTTGAGGAGGCAGCGCGGGCGCGGGCGCGGATTGCCGACACTGAACAGGGGCTTGAGCGGATGCAGATGGATCATCTCGCGCAGATGCCTTGCAGCGGCGGGACGGATGAAAGCGCGGGGCTGATCGCGCTCTATGCCGGTATAGCGGGCCTGCATCTGGATTCCGTAGATGTGGCCGATGTGCTGGCCAGCCTTGCCGAGCCTGCGCCGCGCGCTTAATTGCACGGTATGAAAATAAGTAAATTAAATCCGAAAAACTGGTTTAAGCGCGCGCCTCAGGTGTCCGTCCTGCGTCTTTACGGGGCCATTGGTGCGGGCGGGCGGTTCTCGCAGACGATTTCCCATGCGCCGTTGGAAAAGGCGATTGAGGCGGCATTTGCCTCGAAACGCACCAAGGCCGTGGCGCTGATTATCAACTCGCCGGGCGGATCGCCGTCGCAAAGCGGGCTGATTGCGCGGCATATCCGGCGTCTGGCGGACGAAAAGAACGTGCCCGTGCTGGCCTTTTGCGAGGATGTGGCGGCATCGGGCGGGTATTTGCTGGCGTGCGCAGCCGATGAGATTTTTGTCGATGAGTACACCGTAATCGGATCGGTCGGCGTAATCTCGGCCAGTTTCGGCGCTGTCGAGGCCATCGAGAAAATCGGTGTCGAGCGGCGGGTGCATACGGCGGGCAAAAGCAAGTCGCTTATGGACCCTTTCCGCGAGGAAAAGCCCGAGGATGTCGCACGGCTTGATGTCATTCTGCACGCCATCCACGCGCGGTTCATTGCCTGGGTGAAGGAGTCGCGCGGTGCGCGGCTGGATGAAAATACGGATTATTTTCAAGGCGACGTCTGGGTCGGGCAGGGCGCGGTCGATGTCGGGATTGCCGATGGTGTCGGCCATGCCGCAGCGGTTCTGAAAGAACGGTTCGGCGCGGATGTTTCGATCCGCGAGGTCGGGCGGCGGAAGGCGGGGCTGTTGGCCCGCCTGATGGGACGCGCTAACGCGGGATTAACCGTAACGCGGGCAGAGTCCGGCATTGCAGGTCAAACCGCCGAGGCGGCAGGGGCCGGTGCGGCGCGAGCCGCTGTCGAGACACTGGAGGAACGGGCATTGTGGGCGCGGTACGGGATCTGACATGCTGATCAAACTGCTAATAACCGGCGGCATCGTTATCGGCGCGCTGATGGCATTTCGCATAATCGGGCGGGCCGCCGACACCAAGATGACCCGCGATGAGGAACGGGCGCGCGATACAGTGCGGCGTCAACTCAAAGGCGAAGACTTCGTCAAATGCGAGGATTGCGGCGCGTATACCGCCCGCACGGATGCCTGCATCTGTAAAGCATGAATCCGGGAAAGGATGCCGCGCTGTGCATGAAACGCGTGCGCCGTACATTCGATGTTCGTTTTCTGATCCCCTACCCAAAGTTTTGCACAAACGATCTTGACTCGGGTTTGGCGGGGCGGATCGGCCCGGCGCTTTTTTAATAGCGACGGTTCGGTGTGAAAAAATTCAAATAGTCATTTAAAATCAAACAATTGAAATTTTTGCACAAATTTTAATCAAGTCGTAGAGAGTCCAGTGACTCCCACGGGAGACGACACTCTCTCCCCAGTTTCGCACAGGGTTATCCACAGCCGGAGTGAATGGGGGTAACTGTGTGCGCTAAGGTCTTAAATCGTTAAGAGATTCAGATTTCCGTCCGGGAGCTATCCGGCGAGAATCATGCGGGCTGCCGTGCTGTGATCTCAATTTTTTCGTCCCGCTGAGCCGATCCGGCGGGCGGCAGAGCGATTTCCGATTCAGCTTGGCGGCGAGACAGCCTATATAGCGGTGCATGACCAAAGCGCGCCGCCCGGACCCTGCCCCCAAGCTGCCTGAACCGGATTCTCCTATCGGGTTCGAGGAGGAGGGTTCGGCCTATGAAATCGACGCGCCCGATGCGCCCGCCGTGCGCGAGACCGGACCCGATGTTATCAAATCATATCTCGCGCGCCTGCCCGAAGGACCGGGCGTGTACCGGATGCTGGATACGAAGGGCGAGGTTTTGTATGTCGGCAAGGCGCGCAGCCTGAAAAACCGCGTTGCCAGCTATACCCGTTACGAGGGGCACACCACGCGAATTCAGCGCATGATCTCGAACGCGGCGTCGCTGGTGGCCGTGGTAACGCGGACCGAGACGGAAGCGTTGCTGCTGGAAAGCAATCTGATCAAGCGGCTGAAGCCGCGCTATAACGTGCTGCTGCGCGACGATAAATCCTTTCCTTATATTTTGATCGAGGGCGGGCATTCCTTTCCGCGTCTGCGCAAACATCGCGGAGCCAAGTCTGTGGATGGCCGGTATTTCGGCCCGTTCGCGAGTGCCGGATCGGTGAACCGGACCCTGAACCATTTGCAGAAGGCGTTCCTGTTGCGGTCGTGCAATGACAGCATGTTCGACGGGCGCACGCGGCCTTGTCTGCTGTATCAGATCAAGCGGTGCTGCGCGCCCTGCGTCGAGTATGTGACACCTGAGGAATACAAGACTCTGTCTGACGAGGCGTTTGATTTTCTGGAGGGGAAATCAACCTCGGTCCAAGAGCGCCTCGCCGCCGAGATGAACGCGGCGGCGGCGGATTTCGACTATGAGAAGGCGGCGATCTTCCGCGACCGGATCAAGGCGCTGACTCAGGTGCAGGCACATCAGGGCGTAAACCCGCGCGGGGTGGACGAGGCCGATGTCATCGCCCTGCATATGGAGGGCGGCCAAGCCTGTGTGCAGGTGTTCTTTTTCAGGGGTGGCCAGAACTGGGGCAACAAGGCGTATTTCCCGAGGCTGGCGTCCGATGCCGATGAGGCGGAAGTGCTGGGGGCGTTTCTGGGGCAGTTCTACGACACGCGGCCCCCGGCGAAGGCGCTGTTGCTGTCTCACGAACCCGACGAGCGCGATTTGTTGCAGGCGGCTTTGACCGAGGCGGCGGGGCATAAGATTACGCTGACTGTTCCGGCGCGGGGCGAAAAGCGCGAACTGGTCGCGGATGCCTCTCGCAATGCCCGCGAGGCGCTGGCGCGGCGGATGGCGGATTCGGCGGCGCAGGGGCGCTTGCTGGACGGGTTGGTCGATGCGTTCGATCTGAGCGACCGTCCGACGCGGATCGAGGTCTATGACAATTCCCACATCATGGGCACGGATGCCGTCGGCGCGATGATCGTGTCGGGGCCGGACGGCCTGCAAAAAAACCAGTATCGGAAGTTCAATATCAAGAATACCGACCTGACCCCCGGTGATGATTTCGGCATGATGCGCGAAGTTCTCATGCGGCGGTTTTCGCGGTTGATGAAGGAAGACCCAGACCGCGAAAAGGGCACATGGCCAGATCTGGTTCTGATCGACGGCGGGCAGGGACAGTTGACGGCAACGCTGGAGACGCTGACCGAGTTGGGTGTCGAAGAAGTAGCCGTTGTGGCTGTGGCCAAGGGCCAGGAGCGTGACGCGGGTAAGGAAATGTTTTACCGCGAGGGCCACGCGCCCAAGGCGCTGCCCCACCGCGACCCGACCCTGTATTTCCTGCAACGCCTGCGCGACGAGGCGCACCGCTTTGCCATCGGCACACACCGCGCCAAACGCGCCAAATCCCAGATGGTCAATCCGCTGGACGAGGTCGGCGGCATCGGCCCCGCCCGCAAGCGCGCCCTGCTGGCGCATTTCGGGTCCGCGAAGGCGGTCAGCCGCGCCGGTGTCACCGATCTGGCGGCGGTCGAAGGCGTGTCAAAGGCAATGGCGCAAAAGATCTATGACCATTTTCACGGTGAGTGAGCGGCGATGCACTGCCCTGCTCGGTGAAATTTCACTCAGCGCGAAAGGGTTCATCGACGCGAAAATAGCCTTTTATCAAGTCAGAATTTGTGACTGCTACTTGGACGTGGGTTTTTTGCTTAAATCCACTACCGGGAAACAACGCGCCGCCCTCGGTAAATAAGCCTCGCACACTGTCAAATGGTTCTTCACCTGCTTCCGCAAGGACGGCCTGCAAGTGGCGGATGACTGCACAATCAAGGAAGCGAAGAAGATGGTCTTTATCGTGATCGCCGACCTGCTTGTTTCGAGGAAGCTCACGATCATCGCCCGCTGCCTTCGTCACCTGCAGCAACGACGAATAAGCACCAGCGAGAGATTCAAGGCTGTCGCGTGCCATCAAATCCAAACAATTTCCTAAATCAATTACTGCGCCGACAACGAATGGTTCAGCGTATTCGCCTCTGCTGACCTTCCAATTTGCCCATTCCCACGCACGGTTCGGGTCGGCCTCCCAAAAATAGACGCCCGGTCCCAGCCAATCGTATTCTTTGTCGCTTTCTGCCAGCAGAGCATCACCCGCGAGGATCTTCTCGCCCACTTCAGCACTGCACCCGTGGTAGCCGAGGATAAATGATGTGTGTAGGCGTGCCATCAGTCCGCGTTAACGGGTTCCTGATATTGGGGAGTAAGTTCACCGTCTGCCTGATAAATCCCCTCGTTTTCAAGGGCTTGCTTTGCAATCGCCGGTGAGGCCGTCATTTTCTGAGTGTAACTTTCGAGGGCTTCATAAATGCGCTTTTTGCGATCTTCGGTCATGATGGCACTCCTTTAGCTTCACCGACAATACCATGTAGGCGCAAATATCTACCAAAAAAGTTCGAAAGTTGCCGCGACGGCAAATTTTATTTAAATCAATAACTTAGAGTTCCGCGTCAATCGTCCTCAGCCCTCTCAAATGTCGCGTCGCTGAGCACGCCCAGATCGTAGGACTGGAACCGGAGCGTCAGGGGACAGGCGTCGGTGCGGTGACAGCCATGCTGCGCACGGCACAGGCGCTCGGTCTGGTCGGTGCGGACGTCGCGCCCGATGGTCCGGCAGCGCTGGGTCGGCTCGCCGATGGTTGTGATACGCAGGGATGCGGTCATGGTGAGTATCCTCCCTTTCGCGGTAATTTTGGCTGATCCGGCGCGGTGACGCCTTGATCGACGTCAATTTCCGCGCCGTCCCCCCGGAAAAATCTTCTTCGCGTTAAGGCATGCTTTGCGTTAATAAAGTACAGCGTAAAGTTGTGAGGACGGTTTGCGCGTATGAGGATGACTTGAAACGGGAAGAACTAGAGCGGCTGGAAGAGGCAATCCTCGACGCCCTGCACAGGGATTTGGGGGCGCGCTCTGCCGTGTATCTGGTTGCCGATCCCGCGCGATACCGCCGGTATTGCCAGAATCGGGCGCGCGAGGCGGCGTTTATCCGGCTATCCGACCTTGATGTGATCGCCAAGACCGGTATCGCGGGCGAGATTTTCGTTTGTTCCGACGCGCTGGAGGGGCTGGACGAGGATGACCTGGAGGCTGTGCTGCGCCGCATCTGCGCGCTCGGCAAACCGGCGATATTCTTTATCGCGACCCGTCCGGCGAAACGCCTGCTGAGCGACGGAAATAACCCCCGCGCTCTGATCCAGCCGTATGAATGGTGGCGCGCGCGTCTGGAGGCGCATTTCGATCATGTTCAGGTCATGCGCGTGCCGGGGCGTCAGGCCTGTGCCTTTGCCACGTGGCGGCCATCCGAGGTTGGTCTGAGCCTGTTGAAACGTCACCGGCGTGTGGCCAAGTGGCGGCGGTCGGTCCTGCGGTTGAGGCGGCGGGTGATGAACCGCATCAACCTGCTGGACCGGCCGCCGAAACAGGCGGCGACGCTGCTGCGCCGTGTTGAGGGCAAACGGGTGGCGGTTGTGGGTAATGCCACGAGCCTGAGCGAACAGGATTACGGCGCGCTGATCGACAGCCACGACATCGTCGTACGGTTCAACATGATGCCGATTGTCTCGGCGCAATCCCACGGCGTCCGCACGGATTGGCTGGCAACCCATCGCGGCCTCAGCCGCGCCTTTTTCGAGGCGCGGGGGGCATCGACGATGATCTGGCTCGGGGATGATCTCAAGCTGATGCCCGGTTGGACCATCCTGAAAGCCCCGACCTTTGTTTGGCTGCGCCGCCGCGACCTGAGCACGCTGTCGCAAACGCTGGGCGCGCCACCCACCGCGGGGGTCGCACTGATCGACCTGTTGGCGCGCAGCAGTGCGGCAGAAATATCGCTGTTCGGATTTGATTTCATGCGCTCGGGGACGCTGAGTACATGGCGACCGACCGCCGCCGCCGAGTATGATTTCGACGGCGAGGCGCGGTATGTGCGCCAACTGGTGCAGGAGGTTGACCGGTTCACGGTGTACGGCGCAGGGCCGGACGGGTAAGACGGTGCTATGACCGATACCCAAGATTTTACCCAGCCGCATATCCTCGTCGATGCCGATGCCTGTCCCGTCAAGGAAGAGGTCTATAAGGTCGCCTTTCGCCACGAGGTTCCGGTGACCGTCGTCTCGAACGGCGGCATACGCATTCCCGATCACCCTTCGATCACGCGGGTGACGGTTCCGGCTGACCCGGATGCCGCTGATGATTGGATTGCCGAGCGGGCGACGGCGGCCTGTGTGATTATCACCGCCGATATTCTGCTGGCCGAGCGCGGTGTGCTGGCAGATGCAATTGTCCTGTCTCCGACGGGCAAGCCGTTTACGAAAGACTCCATCGGGTCGGCGGTTGCGACGCGCAACCTGATGGCGGAATTGCGGGTGGGCGGCGAGCAGATGGGCGGGCCTTCGGCGTTTAAGAAAGAGGACCGCTCCCGGTTTTTGCAGGCGCTTGATACGGCACTGGTGCGGTTGAAAGCGGCGGGCTAGGGTTCTGGCGAACGTAACCGGAGTCGATTGTATGATCCCCACCGATGCTGTCTCGCGTCTTGGAACCGAGAGCGCCTTTTCCGTCCTTGCGCGGGCCGCCGAATTGCAACGCCAAGGCAAGGACATCATCAATCTGGGAATCGGCCAGCCGGATTTTCCGACGCCGGATCATATTGTCGAGGCGGGCATAAAGGCGCTGCGCGACGGCCATCACGGGTACACCCCCGCCAAAGGGATTTTGCCTCTGCGCGAGGCGGTCTGCGCCGATATTGCCGCAAGGCGCGGGGTCGAGGTTTCGCCCGAAAACATCACCATCATGCCCGGTGGCAAGCCGACGATGTTTTTCTCGATTCTGATGTTCGGCCAGCCGGGAACCGAAATCATCTATCCCGATCCGGGCTTTCCGATTTACCGCTCGATGATCGAGTATACGGGCGCAACTCCGGTTCCGATGGCCCTGCGCGAAGAA
>CALGNW010000195.1 GCA_937958345.1 uncultured Neomegalonema sp.
GTGATACAGCACATCCGCGCATTCGCCGGTCAGGGCGGCGCGGTTGCCCTGTGCGGCCTCGATAATGGCTTCGACGGCTTCTTCGCCGAATTTCTCGGCACATTTCGCCGGTCCCTTTGCCAGCAGGGCAGCGGTGTGAGACGTGCCTGTGCTTCCCTCGGCCTTGCGGGCGAGAATGGTTGCCTCCAGGCGGGTCAGGACGTCGGTCGCGGTGGTCATGGGCGGGCCTTCATCGTATTGCCGCGCCCGGCATTGGGCCGGGCGCGTTGTCAGAACTAACCTTGCGCCATCTGCACACGCTTTGCCATCGCGCCGAGCTGTTTCCCGATCAGGTCCTTGAGCATATCCGAAGGCTCGACCATCGCCTCGTAGTTGGCTGCGACGAGGACCTGTGGATTCGTCACCATATCGCACCCCAGCAACGCCAGCGTATGACGCAGGTGGGCTTGGGCGTTTGACGTGCCGGACATGCCCGCCGACGTTCCGGCAAGTGCAACGACTTTACCGCCCAGAGGCATCGAGGGTTCGCGGTCGCGCGACAGCCAGTCGATGGCATTTTTCAGGACGCCAGAGGTGCTGAAATTATACTCGGGGGTCGCGATATAAAGCGCGTCCGCCTCGCGGATTTTTGCCGACAGCGCGGTCACCGATTCGGGCATGCCCGCATCTTCAACATCCTGATCGTACAGCGGAATACCGGCAAGGCTCACGATTTCAACATCGTGACCGGCGGCTTGCGCCTTTACCAGCTCAAGCAGTTTGGTATTGAACGAGGCTTTGCGGAGGCTGCCTGAAATAGCGATAATTTTCATGTCGGTTTCCTGATTGCGGTCTGAAACGCATTATTTAGGGCGTCCACACCCGTTTTCACGCCCCGCCGGCCCGAAGAAGCCCGATTAATGCTACAGCCGGACGGGAACGCCCGCATCGGCCATCGCCTGCTTTGCCTGGGCGATTGTGAATGTCCCGAAATGAAAGATCGACGCGGCCAGAACCGCCGAGGCGTGGCCCTCCAGAATGCCCTCGGCAAGGTGCTCCAGTTCGCCGACGCCGCCCGATGCAATCACGGGAATGCCCACCGCATCACTGATCGCACGGGTCAGCGCAATGTCGTATCCGATCTTTGCGCCGTCACGGTCCATCGAGGTCAGCAGGATCTCTCCGGCGCCTAAGCTTTCGACCTGCCGCGCAAAGGCAACGGCGTCGATACCGGTCGCCGTGCGGCCCCCGTGGGTGAAAATCTCATAGCGGTCCGGTCCGACAGATTTGGCGTCGATGGCGACCGTAATGCATTGCGAGCCGAATTTCTCCGCGGCCTCGCGGACCAGTTCGGGGCGTTTGACGGCGCTGGTGTTGATCGACACTTTGTCTGCGCCGGCCAGCAGCAGCGCGCGGATATCGGCGACCTCGCGCACCCCTCCGCCAACGGTCAGCGGCATAAAGCACCGCTCGGCAGTGCGTTGGACCACATCCAGCAGCGTGCCGCGATTTTCAACACTCGCGGCAATATCCAAAAAGCACAGCTCGTCCGCGCCCGCCGCGTCATAGGCGGTCGCGGCCTCGACCGGGTCTCCGGCGTCGATCAGGTCGACAAATTGAACGCCTTTGACGACGCGGCCATCTTTGACATCAAGGCAGGGGATAACGCGGGCTTTCAGCATAGCGGGTGCATACCGCCAAGACCCGCGCCCCGCAACCTTGTGCCGGTGTCGCTCGTCATCCGACCTTGATGACCCGCTTGCCGAACGACTCGCCGCGCAGCATTTCGACAAACGCGCGGGGAGCATTTTCGAGGCCCCCGACCATATCCTCGCGGTATTGCACCTTGCCGCTCTCGACCCACGGTGTCATCTCGGCGGCGAACTCTTTGTACAGATGTCCGAACGTGTGCCAGATGATAAACCCGCGCACCGTCAGCTTTTTACGCAGGATATTGCCCATCAGCCAGTTCATCCGGTCCGGCCCTGCGGGGGCTTCGGTCAGATTGTACTGCGAGACGATGCCGCAAACCGGAATGCGGGCTCCGTCATTCAGTTGCGGGATCACCGCATCTAGGACTTTGCCGCCGACATTCTCGAAATAGATGTCGATGCCGTCGGGCGTTGCCGCCGCAAGCTGTTCGGCAAAATCATCCGCCCTGTGATCGAGACAGGCATCAAACCCCAGCGTTTCAACGCCGTAGGCGCATTTCTCGGGTCCGCCCGCCACCGCAACGACGCGGCAGCCGAGGATCTTGCCGATCTGGCCCACGGTCGCGCCAACCGGTCCTGTTGCCGCAGCGACGACCAGTGTCTCGCCCGCTTTCGGCTCGCCGATTTCTTTCAGCCCCGCCCATGCGGTGAAACCGGGCATGCCGAGAACGCCCAGTGTCCACGACGGATGCTGCGGATCACGCCCGAGGTTGCGTGCGCCTTCGCCATCCGAAACGGCGTAATCCTGCCAGCCGCTCCATCCCAGAACGACGTCACCGACCGCATATCCGTCCAGATTGGATGCAACGACTTCCGATACGGTCTGCGCGGTCATCACCTCTCCGATACCGACCGGCGCGGCATAGGACTTCGCGTCATTCATCCGGCCACGCATATAGGGATCAAGCGACAGGTATTGTGTGCGCAGCAGCATCTCGCCGGCTCCAATCGCGGGAATGTCGGCGCTTTCCATCCGCAGCGTATCGTCATTCGGCTCGCCCTTGGGGCGCTCGGCCAGAACCCAGCGGCGGTTGGTTTTATCGTTTTGCATGATAGGTTTTTCCCTGTGCGGGACGCGATCAGACGCCCGTGAACTTAATTTCGGTGATGGCTTTCAGGCCGCTGCGGTGTCGCGGAACTGTAGCGCGTGAAGGTTGGCATAAAGCCCGCCCCGCGCCATCAGCTCGTCATGGGATCCGCTTTGCACAACCCGCCCTTCATCCATGACGTGAATCATCTCGGCCTGACGGATTGTCGACAGGCGATGGGCAATCACGACAGTCGTCCGGCCCTTCATCAGGCGTTCCAGTGCATCTTGCACTTTCGCCTCTGATTGCGCGTCGAGCGCCGATGTCGCCTCGTCGAGTAACAGGATCGGCGCATCGCGCAGCATGGCCCGTGCAATCGCAATCCGCTGTCTTTGACCCCCCGACAGGTTCTCTCCATTGGTGCCGACCGGCGCGTCATAGCCGCCTCGCATCGCGAGGATAAACTCTTCGGCATTGGCGTTGCGTGCGGCCTCTTTGATCTGTGCATCGGTTACGCCATCGCGGCCAAACGCGATATTTTCGCGCACAGACCCGTCGAACAGAAACGTATCCTGTGACACAAACGCGATCTGTTCGCGCAGCGAGTGCAGCGTCACATCACGGATATCCGTATCCCCGATCAGAATGCGCCCTGATTGCGGGTCGGCGAACCGTTCAATCATGCTGACGATCGTGGACTTGCCCGCGCCAGACGGGCCGACCAGCGCCGTCACCGATTTGGGTGCGGCCTGCAAGGTCACATCGTTCAACGCAGGCACGTCGGTATAAGCAAAGCAGACATTCTCCAGTCGGATCGACCCGTCACCGATCGCCAGAACACCCGCATCCTCGCGTTCGCGCAACAGCGGCTCGGTATCGAGTAAATCGTAAAGCAACCCCGCGCCCACCAGCTTTGTTTTCAACTGAACACTGACCTTGGCAAGCCGTTTTGCCGGATCATAGGCCAGCAGCATGGCGGTCAGAAAGGCGATGATCTCGCCGGGGGTTTTCCCGTTCTCGCTGACACTCCATCCCGCAT
>CALGNW010000196.1 GCA_937958345.1 uncultured Neomegalonema sp.
CCTATCGGCGCGCTTTCCTCGGGTCGCCGGGCAGTTTATACTTGCTGTATATTCCGTCTCGCTCGCGTTTTTTACGCAAATAGTTTGCGTAAAACAATGCTGCGATCAGAATGAGCGACAGAACGGCAAAGACGAAGATCGCCGAGGATCCCGACGAGTCCGAAATTGCAACATCCGGTATTGCGCTAAATGCTTGTTTGGCCATTAAAGTCTGCCCAGAAAATCCTGCCTAGTCGGGGTCGTTGCAAAACTCTCGCCTAATTCGCTGAAAACTCTGTAAACGCTCTCAAGAGTTTTACAGGTTGACAGAACGAACGGTGAACTGTAGGGTTCAGGAAGAATAAGACAGATCACCGTGTCGCCCCGCCGCCGCAGCTTGGGCGCTGCACCGACGCTTCCGTTCAGGACACTTCCCCCGGCCTTCGGTGTCATCAATTATTCTGGCGGCTTTACCCTGATTAACGTGACCCGTGATTCATCTGGCGTCGCGGCGCGCTGTGCGTAAATGACCCCGATGCCGCTCTCTCCTCAAAACCGAAAGCTCCTCATGCCCACACTCCCCCCCGCCATATGGGACGCCATCGAGCGTCACTGGCGTCTCGGGTCGTATTCTGTCGAGGCGCTTGCCCGGCGGTTCGGCGTTAATGACAGCACGATCCACTATCACGCACGCATCAAAAAATGGCCCAGGCGCGCGTCCCAGCGCGGCGATGTCGAACTGACTCTGCGGGCGCAATCCGACGATCTGTGGCGCGAGCTGGCCGAGGCGTCGATGCGCCTGCGCGGTACGGCCCCGCCCGAAGATCCGGCACAGGCGCGCGACCGCCTCGCGCTGATCCGCCTCTGGCAACGCTCGATGACGGCGCTGCGCGGCTTTGAAATCGCACAGCTTGAGGGCGCGGCGTCCGGCGCTGCGTCGCCGGTCCTGTTCACCAAATCCGATGCCGATGCCGTGGTGAAAAGGATGCAGCGTCTGGTTGCCGATGCCGAAAAACCCTGACTCCGAAACCCGCCCGGGACTCTCAATGTACAGCCAATCCCTCGCCGAGCGTTTCATGCGCACGGGCCTCGACCCGTCGCTGATCGTCAAAAATCCCGGTCATCGCCGCCGCCATGCCGCCGCGTGGGAGTGGCGCATCTGGGCGCGGCCCGAACAACTGCCGCCCGCCGGAGACTGGTCGACATGGCTGGTGACGGGCGGTCGCGGTTCCGGCAAAACCCGTGCGGGCGCCGAATGGGTGAGGGCGCAGGTCGAGGGGCCGACCCCCTGCGCGCCGGGCGCGTGCCGCCGTGTGGCGCTGATCGGTGAAACGGCGGATCAGGCGCGCGATGTCATGGTGCTGGGCGAAAGCGGCCTGCTGGCGGTGACCCCGCCCGACCGCCGCCCGACCTTTCATATCTCGCGCCGTCATCTGCTGTGGCCCAACGGGGCCGAGGCGCATTTATTCTCGGCTTCGGACCCCGAAAGCCTGCGCGGCCCGCAATTCGATGCGGCGTGGTGCGACGAGCTGGCAAAGTGGAAACGCACGCAGGAGGCGTGGGACATGCTGCAATTCGGTCTGCGTCTGGGTGATGCCCCGCGCGCGATTGTCACGACGACGCCCCGCGCCAATCCCGCGCTGATTGCGCTGATGAACGATCCCGCGACGGTGCTGACCCGCATGCCGACCCGCGCCAACCGTGCCAACCTCGCGCCGTCGTTTCTGCGCGGGATCGAGGCGCGCTATGCCGGCAGTCCGCTGGGACGGCAAGAGCTTGACGGCGATTTGCTCGAGGATACCGAGGGCGCATTCTGGACCCGCGCCATGATCGGGGAGGCACAGGCGGATGCGGCCCCGCCGCTGTCGCGTGTGATCGTGGCGGTTGATCCGCCGGTGACGGCGCGCAAAGGCTCGGATGCGTGCGGCATCGTCGTTGCGGGCGTGACGGCGGGCGAAGAACCCGTCGGCGTCGTGCTGGCCGACTGGTCGGTTCAGGGTGTCTCGCCGCAGGCATGGGCGGCCCGCGCGGTCGCCGCCTATCGCTTGCATAACGCGGACAGGCTGGTGGCCGAGGTCAATCAGGGCGGCGATATGGTCGAGGCGATTATCCGCCAGATCGACCCGAACATTCCGTTCAAGGCGGTGCGCGCGACGCGGGGAAAAGCGGTCCGCGCCGAACCTGTCGCGGCGCTGTATGAACAAAAGCGGGTAAAGCACGTCGCGACGCCGACCCACCCTCTGACGCGCTTAGAGGACCAGATGTGCGCCTTTACCCCCGGTGTGTTCAAAGGCGACACCAAATCCCCCGACCGCGTAGACGCGCTGGTCTGGGCGCTGACCGACCTGATGCTGGCCCGCCGGACCGAACCGCGCATGCGGATGCTGTGAGGGCATCGGCGGGGCGGATGGCGGGGCGGATAACGCGACGCTGTCTTTAATTCTTCGGTGACCACGCGGGGTTACACTATGGCAATAACCCGAGGGACGGACCATGACCGGCACAACCACAGAACAGACTTCCGTTTCACCGGACGACCAGCGCGGCGTTGACGCCATCGGCATCGCCTCGCCGGTGCTGGCGGTGTTGTCGCTGGTGCTGGCGATTGCGACATCCGACTTAAATGCGAAATTCACCCATGTCGGCCTGACGCTGATGCTGGTGTGCATGGCGGGTCATGTCTATCACTTCCGGGGCAAACCGCCGTCCGCGCGTTTGCCGGTCAGGGCGACGCCGACGGCCCTGATGCTGCTTGGCGGATTTTGTGCCGGAACCATCATCTGCGGCCTCGGCATGACCGGCCCCTTCGGTCTTGCGACGCAGTATGCGCCGACAATCCTCGTGATCCTGACCGGCGCGTGGTTCCATACGCCGGCGGGCAAGGCAAAGCGGGCACGCATGGCAGACGGCGCGCCTACATAAACGCGCGGCAGGTCAGCGGCGAAATCACAAACGACAGTTCTTCGCGTCCGCCCTTGCCGAAAAAGCTGTGGTGCAGATTGACTTTGTTCGCGCCCAGCGGCGACCTGACATAGCTGGGGCAGATTTGATCCACCATGGCGCGCCGCGCTGCCGGAACCGCGCGGGCGTCGATCCCGTATTGTCCCTTAACTTGAACGCGCACTTCAATGGCACGGCGGCGGGCATCAACGGCCCAGCCACTGACGGCCATATGGGGCCGTTCGCCATTGCCCTTGGGCAGGCTGCGGTCAAACAGCTTGGCCATCGGATCGGCATGTTTCGACAGCCAGTCCTTACGCGCCACGACGGATGCGGCGTCATAGTTAAAGCTGCCTGCAACCGGCGGCGCGGCGACCGGGCCCGACCCGCCCGACAAAGCAAACCACCCGACGCAGCCCAACACCAATGCGCCGCCACCAATCAAAATCGCTTTCATGCCGCCCTCCGAAGAATAGAGGGCGGATCATCTCAGGGAAACGCTAAAACCGCGTGTACAGGCGGTCTTTACGTTTCAAGCCGCGCGCGAACCCTCGCGCGCCAGCCGCTCAATGTCGTATTGCGCAATGCCCAGATCGGCCAGGTTGCGGTCGCTGTACTGCGACAGTTCGCGGATAATCTGGTTGTACGCGGCACGGCGGCGCAGATAGGTGCGTGCGGGTGCGGTTACGGTTTCAAATGCCTGCTCGACGCGTGCAAAAACGCCGGTTGCGGGAACGTG
>CALGNW010000197.1 GCA_937958345.1 uncultured Neomegalonema sp.
TCGCCGTCTTCGTATTTGACGAGCGCGATGAACGCGGTGCGGTTGGGGTCGTATTCGATCCGCTCGACGGTTGCGGGCATATCCCACTTCCGGCGTTTGAAATCTACGATCCGGTAAAGCTTTTTCGCTCCGCCGCCGATCCGACGTGCCGTGATACGGCCCGTGTTGTTACGTCCACCCTTTTTCGTAAGACCCTGCGTCAGCGTCTTTTCGGGGCGACCTTTATACAGATCAGCGCGGTCGATAAGCACCAGCCCTCGCTGGCCCGGCGTCGTCGGCTTATACTTCTTTAACGCCATGCTTCCTATCTCCGCATGAGGTCGGCACGCGGCCAACCTGTTCTCGCCTTCTCACGCCCCGCAGGACGCCTCAGACCGTTCAAGACCCTTACAGGCCCGTCGTTACATCGATCATCGCACCGTCTTGCAGTGTAACGATTGCCTTTTTGATGTCCTTGCGCTGGCCCTTGCGGCCGCGAAAGACTTTCTGCTTGCCCTTCTGGATCAACGTATTGACCTTCGTGACTTTGACGTCGAACAGCGCCTCGACCGCATCGCGGATCGCGCCCTTGTTCGCGTCGATTGCAACTTCGAACACAACCGCATTGGCTTCGGAAGCCATCGTCGATTTCTCGGTTACAATCGGACGACGGATGACGTCGTAATGTTTAGGTTCCGCGCTCATGCCGAAGCCCCTTCTTTCGCACCAAGGCGTGCATTCAGCACATCCAGGCCAGCCTTGGTCACGACGAGCGTTTCCTTCAGCATAATGTCGTATACGTTCGCACCCGAACCCGGCAGCACATCAATGCCATCGAGGTTGCTCGCGGCGCGCGCGAAACCGGCGTCAACGTCCGCGCCGTCGATAAACAGCGCCTTTTTCACACCCAGCTTCGCCAAATGCGCCTTAAGCGATTTGGTCTTACCGTCCTCAAGCATAGCCGAGTCGAGAATAACCAACTTCTGCGAAGCCACTTTATCCGACAGCGCCATCTTCAGGCCCAGTGCGCGGACCTTCTTGGGCAGATCATGCGCATGGCTGCGCGGCGTTGGTCCTTTATAGACGCCGCCGCCGCGGAAGATCGGCGCTCCGCGCGACCCGTGACGTGCACCGCCTGTACCCTTTTGACGATAGATCTTTTTCGTCGAGTATTTGACTTCCGAACGTCCCTTGGTCGAGTGCGTACCGGCCTGTGCGCGGGCGCGCTGCCAGCGGACAACACGATGAAGAATGTCGGCCCGCGGCGCGACACCGAAAATCGAGTCATCAAGCTCAACGTCGCCAGCACCGCTCGCATCCAATTTGAATACGTCGATCTTCATGCCTTCGGCTCCCCTTCAGGTGCGTCAGAAGCACCAGCGTCATTCGCCTGCTCGGATTCAGCAGCCTCAAGTGCAGCCTGTTCCGCCGCCGCAGCTTCCGCCGCTGCCGCTGCTTCTTCCGCAGCCGCCGCTTCAGCAGCAGCCTCGGCAGCCTTCGCAGCTTCAGCAGCCGACGAACGCAATGCAGCAGGCATTGGTACATTCTCAGGCAGGTCGCGCTTGGATGCGTCTTTGATCATCACCCAGCCGCCTTTGGCACCGGGAACCGCGCCACGAACCATGACAAGGCCGCGCTCGGAATCGGTGCGCTCGATGCGCAAATTCTGGGTCGTCACGCGGGCATCGCCCATGTGTCCGGCCATCTTCTTCCCTTTGAAGACCTTGCCCGGATCCTGACACTGGCCAGTCGAACCGTGTGAACGGTGCGATACCGAAACACCGTGCGTCGCGCGCAAACCGCCGAAGTTATGGCGCTTCATCGCACCGGCGAAGCCTTTACCGATCGACGTGCCTACGACGTCGACAAACTGACCTTCAAAGTAATGATCGGCAATAATTTCTTCACCAACCTCGATCAGGTTATCGGGGGACACCCGAAACTCTGCAATACGACGCTTCGGTTCGACCTTCGCAACTGCGAAGTGACCACGCATCGGGGCAGAAACCCGCTTTGCTTTAGCCGTTCCAGCACCAAGCTGAACGGCAGTGTAGCCATCCCGCTCGACTGTGCGCTGAGCAACAACCTGAACATTATCCATGCTGAGCACGGTAACCGGAACCTGACGGCCATCTTCCATGAAGAGGCGAGTCATTCCGAGCTTCCGTGCGAGTACGCCGGTCCGCATAAGAAGCCCTCCTTTAAAGTTTGATCTCGACATCCACACCGGCCGCAAGATCGAGCTTCATAAGCGCGTCAACGGTCTGTGGAGTCGGGTCTACAATGTCGAGAAGCCGCTTGTGCGTGCGGATCTCGAACTGCTCGCGGCTTTTCTTATCGATGTGAGGCGACCGGAGCACGGTGTACTTCTCGATCCGCGTAGGCAGCGGGATCGGGCCGCGCACTTGCGCGCCGGTACGCTTAGCCGTGTTCACGATCTCGAGCGTCGACGTATCGAGCGTTCGGTGATCGAAGGCCTTAAGCCGGATGCGGATATTTTGTCCCGTCATGGGAGCGCCTCTCGAAAAACCTGTTCAATAGAACGGGGCCGGAGTGATG
>CALGNW010000198.1 GCA_937958345.1 uncultured Neomegalonema sp.
CAAGGCCTGATCGAATATGAAACCCTGACGGGGGAAGAGATCAAAAAGGTCATCGCGGGCGAGACCCTCAACCGCGACGAGGATGACTCAAGCTCGGGCGGCACGCCGCTGACCTCGGTGCCGAAAACCAAAAAGCCGAAGGCTGATCCGGGTATGGAGCCGCAACCGACCTGACCTTGACCCTTTCGGTCTGAAACCACACAGTCCTCGCAGTTTCGCTGCGAGGACTTTTTTATGACCCTTCACCTGCCCGCACGCGCCCCGATTTGCGGCCTGAGCATGGACCGCCCGCGCATCATGGGCATTGTCAACGTCACGCCGGACAGCTTTTCCGATGGGGGGCGCATCACTGATGTTGCGGCGCGCGTGACTGAATTGGTGGCTGAGGGTGCAGATATCCTCGATATTGGCGGCGAATCCACCCGCCCCGGCGCGGATACCATCCCCGCCGAAGAAGAATGGGACCGCGTTGCTCCGGCGATTGAGGCAGCGGTCGCGACGGGGGTTGTCGTCTCAATCGACACGCGCAAGGCCGCTGTGGCGCGTCGGGCGCTGTCCTCTGGGGCGCGCCTGTTCAATGATGTCTCGGCGCTGACCTATGATCGTGACAGCCTGTCCGTTGCAAAAGAGTTCGCGGATCAGGGCGGGGCCGTGTGCCTGATGCATGCGCTGTCCGATCCGAAAACCATGCAGCAGAACCCGCGATACGATGATGTGCTGCGCGAGGTATATGCGTATCTGGAGGACCGCGTCAAAGTTGCGGCTGAGGCGGGCATTCCCCCGGAGCAGGTCATCGTTGATCCGGGGATCGGATTTGGTAAGACGCTGGCGCACAACATCGAGATCCTTCGCGGTCTGGGGACGTTTCACGATATCGGCTGCCTTGTTCTTCTCGGGGCATCGCGTAAGCGGTTCATCGGAACCCTGACCGGAGAAGACGTTGCCGCCGAGCGTGTTCACGGATCGGTCGCTGCAGCGCAGATCGGTGCGAGCCTCGGCGCGCAAATTTTGCGGGTCCATGATGTGAAGGCAACCGCGCAGGCGTTGGCTGTCTGGTCGGCTGTTCAGGGGATCACCTGATGTCTTTGCGTGTTATCGAGGTTGTCGCGCCAAGCGAGCTTGCGTCGACCGTCCGAAAGGTTTTCTCCGAACACAAACCGATTGATGTCTGGTCCATTGCGGAAAACGAGGAGGGCGGACGCAGAATAGTTTTGCGTGCACTGCTGGACCCCGAATATCAGCAATCGACGCTGGATGCGTTGCAGGATGCGCTGAGCGGTTCCGACGGGTGGCACATTCTGCTGCATCCTCTTGATGCGGCGATTCCCAAGCCGGAACCGGATGATGAAGAACGCAAAACCCGCGAACGTCATCGCCGTGCCTCGACCCGTGAAGTCCTTTACGGACAAATCGAAAAGGGTGCGGAGACGGACTCTGACTATCTGTTGTTTGTTGCCCTTTCTACCGTCGTTGCGGGTGCTGCACTGGTGACGAACAACGTCGCCGTTCTGATCGGTGCGATGGTGATTGCGCCGTTTCTGGGCCCGAACCTCGCCTTTGCCTTCGGCGCTGCGCTGGGTGACAAGGAGCTGATGCGCAAGGCGATTACAACGCTCGGCATCGGGTGTCTGCTGGCGGTTGGGCTTTCGATATTCGGTGGTTTGGTCTTGCCGTTCGGAACCGGTCCTGACGATCTGCCCAGTATTGCGGCAAAAGAACTGCTCGACCGGACCGGCATCGGTTTCGAGGGGGTCGTTATCGCATTGGCATCGGGGGCCTGTGCGGCGCTGGCTCTGACAAGTGGCACAGGCGCGTCGCTCGTCGGGGTTATGGTTGCCGTGGCTTTGCTGCCTCCTGCTGTCGCAATCGGCCTGATGCTCGGGTCGGGCAACATGAACGGCGCAATCGGTGCAGCGGCCCTGTTTCTGGTTAACGTCGTTTGCGTCAATTTCTCGGCGCTGATGGTCTTTCGTTTCCGGGGGCTTGAGCCGCGTGCGTGGCTGGAGAAATTCGAGGCGAGGCAATCGCGGCGTGCGGCAATCCTTGTTTTCGGCATTCTGCTCTTGCTGTTTTGTGTGGCGATATTTCTTCAGCAGTATCGGGTTGTGCCCGACTGACTTCTGCCGGTTCGTTAACGACGTTTCGCGCCGACATTGACCGCACCCCCGCGCTTCGGTACAGGCTGGGACTATGACAGAGACCAGCACCCCCCGTTCGTTTCAGGAAATCATCCTGCGGCTTCAGTCATACTGGGCCGCGAAGGGCTGCGCGGTCCTTCAGCCTTATGACATGGAGGTCGGCGCGGGCACGTTTCACCCGGCAACAACCCTGCGGGCGCTGGGTCCGTCCCGCTGGGCGGCGGCATATGTTCAGCCCTCGCGCCGTCCTACCGATGGCCGCTATGGCGAGAACCCGAACCGTTTGCAGCACTATTACCAGTATCAGGTGCTGATAAAGCCAAGCCCGCCGGACCTGCAAGACCTTTATCTCGGCAGTCTGAAGGCCATCGGTATTGATTTCACGCTGCACGACATCCGGTTTGTCGAGGATGACTGGGAAAGCCCGACCCTGGGGGCGTGGGGCCTTGGCTGGGAAGTCTGGGTCGATGGCATGGAAGTGTCGCAATTCACTTATTTCCAGCAGGTTGGCGGTCACGACTGCCGCCCTGTTTCGGGCGAGTTGACCTATGGTCTGGAGCGTCTGGCGATGTATGTCCTCGGTGTCGATCACGTTATGGATATGCCGTTTAACGATCCTGACTCTCCGATTCCGCTGAGTTATGGCGATGTTTTCCGCCAGACCGAGGCGGAATATTCGCGGTGGAATTTCGACGTGGCGGATACCGCGACTTTGCTCAAGCATTTCGAGGATGCCGAGGCGGAGTGCCAGCGGATTCTCGCCGAGGAACACGTTGATCCGAAAACCGGAAAAACCATTGTCATGGCCCATCCGGCGTATGATCAGTGCATCAAGGCCAGTCATTTGTTCAATTTGCTTGATGCGCGCGGTGTGATCTCTGTGACCGAG
>CALGNW010000199.1 GCA_937958345.1 uncultured Neomegalonema sp.
TCACGCTTTTCGATGCCGACGCCATGCTCTCCGGTCAGACAGCCATCCTTCTCGACACAAAGGCGCAGGAGATCGTTGCCAAGCTCCTCTGCCTTGAGCGCGCTGTCAGGATCGTTAGCCTCATACATGATCAACGGGTGCAGGTTGCCATCGCCCGCATGAAAGACATTGGCGACTTTAAGATCGTATTTATCCGCCAAACGCGCGGTCTCGGTCAGCACGCTGGCAAGCTCTGATAATGGCACACAGCCATCGAGGCAGATGTAATCGGCAAGCTGTCCAATCGCCCCGAACGCCGCCTTGCGCCCTGCCCAGATTTTCGCGCTCTCAATATCATTCGCGCTGCGCTTGACGGTGGACGGCCCGAACGGCGCAACAACCGCCTCGATCCGGGTCAGTTGTTCGTCGATCTCCTCTTCGGATCCCTCGACCTCGCAAATCAACAGCGCCTCGACATCCAGCGGATACCCGGCCTTGGCAAAGTTCTCGCTGACCACAATTGCGGGCTTGTCCATGAACTCTAGTGCGACAGGCGACAGCCCCGCCTTGATGATCGCCGCGACCGCTTCGCCTGCAACCTCGTTGGTGTCAAAGCCAAACAGGATGGGCCGCGCGCCCTCCGCGAGCGGCAGGATTTTCAGCGTCGCCTCGGTGACAATGCCGAACTGTCCTTCGGACCCACAAATCAGACCGAGCAGATCATAGCCGCCCGCATCCAGATGCGCGCCGCCGATATCGACAATCTCGCCATCGGCCATAACCATCGTGACGCCCAGCAGGTTGTTCGTTGTCACACCATATTTCAGGCAATGCGCCCCGCCGGAATTCATCGCGATATTGCCGCCGATAGCACAGGCCAGTTGCGACGACGGATCGGGAGCATAGAAAAAGCCCTTGTCCGCGATGTTGCCGCTGACCGCCAGATTGGTGATGCCGGTCTGCACGCGGATCACGCGGTTCTCGGTATCCACCTCCAGCACATCATTCATGCGCGAGAGGCCGAGAACGACCGAATCCGCCGTCGGCAGCGAACCGCCCGCCAGAGACGTGCCGGACCCGCGCGGGATAATCGGCGCACCGGCGGCGGCACAAAGTCGCACGATCTTCGAAATCTGTTCCGAGGTGTCCGGCAGGACCACCAGCATCGGCGGCTGGCGATAGGAATTGAGGGCATCACATTCGTAAGCCCTCAGTTCTTCGGGGGTGTCGATCACCTGTTCATCGGGCAGGACATCGCGCAGTTGCGCGGCGAGCATGGCGCGTCTGGCAATCACGGCCTCGTCGGGTTTGGGCATCTCGATCATCACGGAACCTCCTGCGTGTCACTGAGACGATAGCATTGTGGGCGGGCTTCGCAACGCAACCGCACCAAAAACAGTTTCCGGTCCGGCAAGATAACGCCCATAAGACGGCGATGAGCGCCCTGAACGACTCCCTCACCGCTGCCCTTCCGGGCCTTGCCGACCTTACCGGATACGACACGCTGGCAGCGGTCTTTCTGATTGCCGCGTGGCTGGGGGTCGGATGGTGGGTCGAGGACCGCCCCAACCGCAAAAGCGCCAGCACGCTGATGTACCGTCACCGGCTGAACTGGATGCGCGAAATGGCGCGGCGATCCCCCCGCATTCTTGACGGTAACCTGCTGGGAGGATTGCAGAACAGCGCCAGCTTTTTCGCCTCGACGGCACTGTTCGGGCTTGGCGGCGTGCTCGCCATGCTGGGTCAGGCACCGAATTTGGGCGAGGTGGCGCACGCCCTGCCGTTTTCCGGTCCCGTCAGCGCCGACGGATTGCGCCTGCGTCTGACCGCGCCGCTTTTCTTCATCGCCTACGCGTTTTTCAAATTCGCGTGGTCGCAACGCCTGTTCGGGTATTGCTCGGTTCTGATCGGCGCAACGCCGGAATGGGATGCCGCGCGCGAAGTCGAGATTATGGCCGCAGCGGAACGGGCCGGACGGGTGAACGGCCTTGCCGCCCGCAGCTTTAACCGCGGCCTGCGCAGCCTGTATTTTACGCTCGGTTCGCTGGCATGGCTGATCGGGCCGCTGGCGCTGGTACTGTCGACCTGTGCCGTCGTTCTGATGATCAACCGCCGCGAGTTCCACTCCGAAAGCCGCGCAGCGATTGCGGACGGGTGATGAAAGGTTAACGTACGACGGGGTATATTAACCTAATATTCCTTTGAATAATCAGCCACTTTGAGTAGGCAGGGCGGGCAGAATGAACCATTTGTAGAGGCCAATTTATGTCAATCGGTGCAACAAACATCAACGCGGCGCAAAATCCGCTGCTCAACGCGCTCGTCACCGATTCGACCTGGAGTGTCGCGACGATCAACTACGGTTTTCGTCCGGGCGGAACCCGCTACGATGACGGTGAGGGGCGCAGGCCGGTCGCCGACGCCTTTACCGCAGCGGAAAAACAATGGATCCGCGACGAGCTGGCCGAGATTTCAACTTACGTCAACCTGTCGTTCCGCGAAGTGAATTTCGCCAATTCGGCGCTGGATTTCGTGAAGGACAACATTCCCGACGGCTCGCTCGGCTATGCATTTTTGCCGGAAAACAATGATACGCAAGTTGTTCTCGACAACAATTATATCGTGAATGACGGCACGGCCATTCACGAAATCGGTCACGCGCTCGGCCTTGACCACCCCTTTGACGGCGTAAAGCTGCCCGGCGTTGTAAACGACGCCTCGGATGGCCGGTTCTTTATGAACAATGCGCTCTATACCCGCATGGCCTATCTTGAGGCGCAGATTTTCGAGGCGCGCGGCTTTGAAATTCCCGAAGTGGTGAACATGGCTGCCCTTGATATCGCCGCCTTGCAGGCGATGTACGGGGCGAACAGAACGCACGAACGCGGAAACAACACCTACACTAAAACCGATGAAAGCATCTCGATCTGGGATACCGGCGGTGTCGACAAAATCGACTACAGCGCCGAAACGGCAGCCACCGTCATCAACCTGAACGCCGCGACGCTGAAGGTTGAAGCAGGCGGTGCCGGAATGGTTTCGTATGTGCGCGACTCCGGCCCGTCAACGCTGACCGGCACGTACACAATCGCCTATGGCACAGTGATCGAGAATGCCACG
>CALGNW010000200.1 GCA_937958345.1 uncultured Neomegalonema sp.
GCAGAGCATATCTGCGAAAAGCGCGCGGCGACCCCAGAGGCCGCTGAAAAGTTCATGGCGATCTTCAAGGAATACTCTGAAAACGTCATCTTCGCGCACCAGACCGATGATCTGTCGGACAGCCAGCCGACCAAAGGGAACATCTTGGGCGGTCTGACGACGATTGAGGAAAAAGCCCTCGGCAATCTGGAAAAGATTGGCCGCGAATGTACCTATATCGACGCGCTGCAAGCGGCTGAGTCGCCCGAAAAAGGCAACGGCCTTTACTTCATGGACACGTCCTCGGCGGCGGCGGAGTGCGTCGTGCTGATGGCGGCGGCGGGCTATGTCATCCACACCGTCCCCACCGGGCAAGGCAATGTGGTCGGCAACCCGATTGTTCCGGTGATCAAAATCTCCGGCAACCCTCGCACCCTGCGCACGATGTCCGAGCATATCGACGTGGATGTGACCGGCGTGCTGACCCGCGAGCAGACCATCGATGAGGCAGGTGACGCCCTGATCGAGATGATCGAACGCACAGCCAATGGCCGCAACACCGCAGCCGAAGCCCTCGGCCACCGCGAATTCTCCATGACCAAGCTATACCGCTCGGCGTAAGAAGAACGGGATTGAGGGTGGCAGACTGAATATCGAAAGACGCATAGGCTCTGTGCGTCTTTCGTTTCACCTTCAATGCAAAACGGTCTAATTGAGAAACAAGACTGGACCCTTGGAACACGTTCAAGGGGGACGACAAATTCAAGCATTGGATTCGCTTCATGCCAAACCTGACACGCGATGAAGCCGAAGCGCTCGTCGGTAACGCCCTTCTCGCCTCGAAGGTTTCCACCAAGAACGCGGCGTCGGTCGCCCGTGCTCTGGTCGCTGCCGAAATCGACGGTCAGGTCGGTCACGGCCTGTCGCGGGTCGGCAGTTATTGCGCGCAATCTGCCTCTGGCAAAGTCGATGGCCACGCCGTGCCCATGGCACAGCGCACCGCGTCGGCCTTTTTGCGCGTCGACGCAGCAAACGGGTTTGCCTTTCCAGCGATGGAACTCGCCATCGAAGAAGTCGCCGCCACGGCGCTTGAAACCGGAATCGCTGCTGCCGCAATTACCCGCTCGCACCATTGCGGACAGGCGGGCGCGCATGTTGAAAAACTCGCCGAGCGCGGCTGCGTCTCGATGCTGTTTGCCAACACACCCAAAGCGATGGCGCCATGGGGCGGTAACGCACCCATTTTTGGCACGAATCCCATCGCCTTTGGCACACCGCAAGCGGGGGAAGCGCCCCTCGTGATTGATTTATCTTTGTCGAAAGTCGCACGCGGCAAAGTTATGGCCGCTTCCAAGCGCGGTGAAGATATTCCTGTCGGCTGGGCGCTCGACAGCGACGGCAATGACACCACCGATGCAAAGACTGCGCTGGCAGGCTCGATGGTTCCGATGGGCGATGCAAAGGGTGCTGCGCTTGCGCTGATGGTGGAGCTGTTGGCGGCGGGCCTTGGAGGGGCAAAGTTCGGCAACGAAGCCGCATCTTTCCTCAGTGCGGAGGGCGATGCGCCGGGAACCGGACAACTGCTGATTGCCTTTAATGTCTCAAAGACGGCGGGTGACGGGTATCTCGCGCGGGTCGGCGACTTGCTCGGCGCAATGCTCGGACAAGACGGCGTGCGCCTGCCGGGAACGAAGCGCCTGGCGCTGCGCGAAGCGGCTGAGAAAGATGGGATTACCGTCGCGCAGGCAGTTATAGATGAGATAGGCAGAATCGCGGCGGGGTGAAAGTTTCAACCCCCGGCAAAAACCGGGGGCTGCTGTGACCTGTAGAGGAAATTTACTTTCCTTTACCGCCACCGGCTGGAGCATTCGAACGACCGCCACCGGAATCGTTACCCGTTTGGCTTGGCCATCCTCCGCCGTTCCCTTGACCTTTTCCCATATCGTGTTCCTTTTCAATTTTTAGATGTGAAAACAAAAAACACTCCTAAAAAGAGTCTAAATTGAGGCCGCGATTTGACCGCGGCTAGCCCGGTCCACCGCAAAGCTCCGGGCGTTCGTCGAGGCGCATCAGTCCTCACCCATGCTCCTCCTCATGCGCCTCGACCAGCGCACGGTTATAGGCCCGCAGAGCATCGACGTGAAACAGCGCGCCGACCAGCGTATTGCCGCCGCCTTCCGTCTGTTTGACCACCGGGATCGACTCCAGTTTGCTGCCCTCAACAAACATCGGCAGCGCCTTTGCGAGCGTATCGTCCGCCATCAGCAGCACGCCCTGTTCGATCAAATCCCAACTCTGCATTTCCGAGGGCGAGCCTTCCGAGCCGCGCGGTGTCATGTGGTTGCCGACCTTCATCGTATCGAGCAAATACCGCTGCGGCCCGTCCCCCAGATGCAGGCCCCTATTCCCGAGCCGCCAGTGAAAATAACTGCGCTCGATAACCTGTTGTGTCATCACACTTGCCACGGAGACAGTCACCATAACGGCTACCGCCGACTGGTAATCACCTGTCAGTTCAAAAACGATCAGCGAGGTTGATATCGGTGCGCCCAGCACCGCTGCCGCCACAGCACCCATACCGGCAAGCGCATAAAGGCCATAGGATAAAGACCAATCCGGAACCATCGCTGTTGCAACGATTCCGAATGCACCGCCTGTCAATGCACCAAGCATCAGAGAGGGTGAAAATACGCCGCCCCCGAAACGGGTCGCAAGCGTAATTGCGACCGCTGCAAGCTTTGCCGCGATCACAATGAGGATGAACCAAAACCCGTATTGCTCGTTCAGGACCCGCGTCGTTGTTTCATAGCCGACACCAATCGTCTGCGGCACACCAATCGCGATAATACCCAGCAGCGCACCGCCGACGACCGGTTCGATCCATAATGGATAATTCCAGCGATCCTTGAGGTTATCAGTCAGATTGTCCGCGACAATGATACATGCCATCAGCAGCGTCGCAGTTATGGCACAAACGACCCCTAACAATGCAAAGGCTGGCAACTCCCAGAACGTTTCCAACTCGTGGACGGGGATCGAGAAAGCCGGAAAATCGCCAATATGCTCGCGAGAGATCATCGCGCCCGCTACGCTGGCGATGACAACCGGAGCGAACGCCTTCACAGCATAATAGCCGAGCACAACTTCCATTGCGAACAGCGCGCCCGCTATCGGGGCATTGAAACTCGATGAAACCGCCGCCGCCGCCGCGCATCCCAGCAAAGTCCGCGCGCGCACGGGTGAGCATTTAAGCCAGTGCGAGATCTGGGAGGCAATGGTCGCGCCCGCATGGACCACCGGCCCCTCTCGGCCCGAACTCGCGCCGAAACCGAGCGACACTGCTGAGACAACAAACGAAATCGCACCGCTGCGAAGCGACAACTCACAGTTCCGCACCCGACTGCTCTCGATGACCTCGGCAACACTCGCGGCGCGGCCTGACTGGCTGAAAACCGCCAGAATGATCCCGACGATCAGTCCACCGATCATCGGTACGACCAGAACGACGTACCATTCCAACTGCGCTGCACCGCTTTCGATGCTCGCTTCCGTCGCTCCGTACAGCAGCCGTTGCAGGACCTCGACCACCGAATAAAAGGCCAGCGCCGCATACCCGGACAGGACGCCGACAAGCAGCGCCAACAGCCAAACAACGGGCTGTTCCGTGGACGTCAACCTGCGGAAAAAATCGACCAGCACGGCGCGCCGCCGTGAGTCAAGAACGCGCGACAACATACCGCCCTTGCTCGCAAAATCACGAGCCACTGGCAAGGTTGCAATGCGCGCTAGCGCGGTTTTTCCGCGACCAGCGCATAATTCACCGACATATCCGTAGTTCGGGACCAGGTATCGCGCAGCGCCGCATACGAAAAGCCGGTATCGTCAACAACGGTAAGGCCAGCGTCGGTGAGCGCAGCCTCCAGTTCGGAGGGAGTCGGGAACTTCTTCCAGTCATGGGTTCCGCGCGGCAACCAGCGCAGGACATACTCTGCCGCACCGATAGCCAGCGCATAGCTCTTGGCGGTGCGGTTGAGCGTGGAAAGAAAGATCAACGCACCGGGTTTTGCCAACGCAGCAACATCCGAGAGAAACGCCGGTATATCCGCAACGTGTTCGACGATTTCCATGGCGAGCACCACATCGAACTGTGCATTCTCCGCAACCAAAGCGGCTGCGGAATCAGCGCGATAGGATACGTCCAGCCCTTGTATTTCAGCATGATCACGCGCAACTGCAATCGCCTCGGCAGAGGCATCAACGCCCGTTACAGCGGCGCCGAGGCGCGCCATAGGCTCGCAGAGTAAGCCGCCGCCACACCCGACATCAACGACACTGAGTCCCGAGAACGGACGCAGCGTTTCGGGGCTCCGGCCATATTGCGCACAGACGTGATCGCGGATGTAGTCCAGACGGATCGGATTCATCCGGTGCAGAGGCTTGGCCTCTCCCTCCGGATCCCACCATGTCGCAGCCATCCGGTCAAACTTGCCGATTTCTGCAGCGTCTATTGTTTCGTTCATTTTGCCTCGGTCCATCGGCCTTGCGTCGCTATCGCCCATTCGATACCCCGACAACGACCGCGCCGCCACTGTTGCCGCGTCGCACCCGGAGTTTCTCGTATGCGCCAACGACAGCTTTATCCCGTGATCGAAGCCCGCATCAAACGGCGGCTAAAAGTTTCCGATCTGCACGAAATCTACGTCGAGGAATGCGGAAACCCGAACGGCAAGCCGGTGATCGTCCTTCACGGCGGCCCCGGCGCGGGGTGCAATCCGGCGATGCGGCGTTTTTTTGATCCGTCCGTTTACCGGGTCATTCTGTTTGATCAGCGCGGATGCGGGCGCTCGACACCCAGCGCATGCTGCGAGGAAAATACGACGTGGGATCTGGTTGCTGACATCGAGCGGATACGCGAGGAATTCGGTGTCGAAAAATGGATGCTGTTCGGCGGCTCGTGGGGATCTACTCTCGCCCTCGCCTACGCCCAAACGCACCCCAGTCGCGTTACCGAAATGGTCTTGCGCGGCATCTTTCTGATCCGACGGGAAGAATGCGAGTGGTTCCATAATGGAGGATGCGCACGCTTTCACCCCGAACTGTGGGAGCAGTTCATCTCCCCGATCCCCGAGGCAGAGCGCGGTGACATGTTATCGGCGTACCATAAGCGCCTGTTCGGTGACGACGCGCATGTCCGCCTGAACTGCGCGCGTGCATGGAGCCGTTGGGAGGGAGCGACCGTCACGATGAAGCAATCTCCGCAACGTGCAAATGCCTTTGCCCGCGACGACTACGCGCTCGCGTTCGCGCGGATTGAAGCGCATTATTTTATAAATCGCGGTTTTATGGAAGAGGACGGACAACTGCTGCGTGATGTGTACAAAATCGCGCATATTCCCGGCGTGATTGTTCAGGGACGCTACGACGTGGTCACGCCGCCGATCAGTGCATGGCAGTTGCACAAGGCGTGGCCGAACTCGGAATTGATCGTCGCGCCGGATGCCGGACACGCGGTCAGCGAACCAAGCATTGCCACCGCGTTACTCGATGCGACCGATCATTTCCGGGGCTAGGGACGGCCTGCAGCACTACGCAATGTCGACGCGACCCGTTGGAACTCGCCGGCTCCTGCGCCGTACAACATCTCCGGGTGAGAGCTGTCGACCCGCGTGGCACCGCGGTCACGCAGCACTTTTGCCGCTGCGTAGGCGCGGTCGCTACGCGTTCCGACCGTAACCAGTTTTCCCTCAACGGACACAAGCGACGCTTGGACGGCCATCAACGCATCTTCAAGCCCGTCGGTTCCACCCTGCAATGCGCCGCGCAATACAACACGGCGCTGTGCTGCAAATCGGGCCTCTATCCGATCAATCAGCGTATTGAGCGTCCCCAGACTGTGTTCATCCCAAACAGCATGACGCGATGCACGAAGCTGTGCCTGCGAGCGCAGAATTGTTCCGTCAAAAATTATCTTCAGGTGGTTCGCCTTCAGCGTTTCACCGCTAGACGTAATATCGACGATTATCTCGGCGGCACCGCTGGCCGCTGCCCCCTCGGTCGCGCCCGCACTTTCAACTAGTCTGTAATGTGCGATCCCGTTTTCGCGAAAAAACCGGCGTGTCAGGTTAAGGTACTTGGTCGCAACCCGCATGGCATGACCGTGTTGTTCGCGAAAGGCTGCGGCCGCATCATCAAGGTCGGCCATTGTCTCGACATCAATCCAGCTTTTCGGAACGGCCACAATCAGGTCGGCACGGCCAAAGCCCATCGATTTCACCAATGTCGTTGCGCCATCGGCATCGCGTAATTTTTCGCGGATCAAGTCTTCGCCCGTAACGCCAAGATGAATCGC
>CALGNW010000201.1 GCA_937958345.1 uncultured Neomegalonema sp.
TGCGCAAGCGCCGCTCTGCATTGGGCAAGGCGCGCGTGCCGATGGAGTCGATGGTGCACCCCTCGCGCAGGCAGGTCAGCACGTCGGCCAAGCGGCGGCGGCGGGCATGGTGCATCATCGCGCCGGAGGCCGCGACGAGGGGGGCATCGGTTGCCGCTGCGCATCGGGCAAGCGACTTGAACCGCCGCTTATCGCGACCGTCATAGCGCGGTGTGGCGGCGGTATAGACATACCCCGGAAACCGCCGTGCCATTGGGGCGATCTCGCCCTCGGCGGCGTGAAAGGGGTCATGAGGCAAGGCCAGCAGAATAAGGCCGTCTCCCCTTTGGTGCAGATCGGCCCGATGCAGGATGCACTGGCCCTTTTGCGCCCGTTGCTTTCCCAGCGACAGCAGGCGGGTCAGCCGCCCATAGGCTGCACGATCCGTTGGCAAGGCGATCCAATCCACGGCACTGTCTGTCAGGACCAGCCGCGCCCCGACGATTAATTTCGGGATCGTCAGCGGGATGAAATCATCATCGGGGTTCGGCTCAATAGGATCGGGGGCATCGGCGCGGCCCGAGGGGTCTTTGCGTACCCGCAACACCTTGGCCCGTGCGCGCACATCGTCATAGGTGACGGACTCGCTGCGCTTGACGGCCTCTTTCTTCAGCGCCTTCAGCCGCGCCCATGCCCGCACCACGCCCGCTAGGCTGTTGCAATCGGTAATGGCAATAGCGTCGAGGCCGAGCGCGGCGGCGCGCTCGACCATTTCCTCGGGATGAGACGCCCCCGTCAGAAAGGTGAAGTTCGTCGTGACGCAGAGGTCGGCGTAACTCACGCAAACTCTCCCTGGGCGAACCAACTCGCGTTTTGGGCATCGTGGGTCTGGAACAGCCACAGGCGTTGGCCCTGCGCTGTCTGCACCCGCCAGTAATCGCGCGGACCCGACCGCCAAGCCGGTTCGTCCCACCACCATTCCGGCGCGATCCGCTCAGGGCCGCTTGCGTGCAATGTCTCGTAGGATGTGCCGCGCCAACGGAACCGCTCCGGCGGCGCGCCGGTCTGGTCGGTGTGCAGCGGTTCCGGCGCGAATAGCAGGATCGGTCGCGGCAAGCCGCATTCGGGAAAGCTCTCGGGCTTCGAATACGCCGCCGCCGCGACGGTGAAGGCGCGTTCGGGGATGTGGCTTTCGGCGGGCAAAAACCGCGTCACCTTGTCGAAACCGATGCGGTTGCCGACCCGCGCGATCACGTCATCAAGTGCCTCGGTGTTGCGATTATCAGCCTTTAAGTTGTCTATTTGTTCTTTTTGCGCTGACTCCGTAGCCACCGCCTGCAAGCGTACGGCATCAATGCCGAACCCGGCATCGAGGCCCTCGATCAATCGTTCGAACAGGGGCGCAATCCGTGCCGGATCACTGCACGGACGCGCAAGGCTTGCCTCCACCGCATCGCCGCCGCCATCGCAGCGCCGGATCGACAGGCGCAGGGTGCGCGCGCCGCGCTGTTCCTGCTCCAATCGAGCGCAAAGGCGTTCCAGCAATCGATCAAGCGCCGCCTTTACGTCTTCGGTCTTGCCGATAGGGTCAGGCAGCGACAGGCGCACGGCATAGGGGGCCGCGAAAGTCGTGGCTGTGAACGGTTCGGGCAATATTCCAAGCATCTGGTCGAGCCGCTGCACAAGCATACTGCCGAACCGCCGCGAGAGCGCGCCGCGGGGCATTCCATGAATGTCGCCAATGCGCCGCAACCCCAAACGCATCAAGGTCGCCGTGGTCTTGTCGTCAATGCGCAGGGCAGCGATGGGCAGGTGCGCGACCGCTTCGCGCGTGTTGCCTTGTTCTGCGATGGGCACATCTCCAAACCGTGCCAGCGCCCAAGCCGCGCCTCTGGTGTCGGCTAGCCCCAGACGAACCGTCAGACGCATCGCAGCAACCCGCGCGCTTAGATCGTCCAGCAAGCCACTTTCGCCGCCATAGAGATGGGCGCAGCCGGTCACGTCGAGCAACAATCCGTCCACGCCGTCCAGCACGACCTTGGGCGTGTAGCGCTCACTCCATCGGCCCAGCGCGTTCAGAAACGAGGCTTGCCGTTCGGGGCGCTCTGTCACGCTGGTCAAGTCTGGCAGAATCGCCCGCGCATCCGCCAGCGCCATGCCCAGCGTCAACCCCTGTGCCTCCGCCGCCGGATTGAGCGAGCAAAGCCGCAAGGCGCTTTTGCGCATCCCCACCACCACGAAGGGGCGCAGCGGATCGAGCGTATTCTGGCGGCGCAGCACTTGCTCTGCCCCCAGATACGGAAACCACGCGGACAGAACGCGACTTGTCATCCCAGCACACATCCCAAGATCCTAAAATTCCCTTTTTGTTCTTTATAAGCTCACAGTGATGCAGAGTCGAATCCTGAGCGCAAGGCAGCGGTGTAGAGCGCCAGCGCGTCTCGGCAGCATTGTTCACGGGGCCATCGGGGATCAGACACAGCCCCGTCGATCCACCCGCCTGCGCCGCCAGTTGCAAACGGCGGCTCTGTGTCAGGTCTGCGGGAGCGCCAAGGTCTGCAACCACGAAAGCAGTCGCGCCGCGCAAGGCTTCCTCCATGCACCACAGCGCGTCTTTCAATGTGGCCGGATGAAGCACCACCAGCCGCGCCGGGTCGAAGAATCGCGATAATGCCAGCGGACAAAGGCTCTTGGTGGATCGCGGCGCAGCGATCCAGATAATCGGGGCCTGCCCCACAGACGCGCGCATCGCTGCGAGGGCAAAGCGCCCTGAACCGCAGGCTTCATGCATGCGTCGCGCAGACAGTTTTGCGAGAATCGGTTGATTTTTATATTCCATCTTTGTTCTTTTAGATTGGAGATGGGAAAAATCAACAGGGAGCGAAACCTCGATCCGCGGCACGTCCCGTGACCTGAATCCTCCACCACTTTCCCGCTTTGGTCAGATCCCCTCGACGGCCTCGTAGGTTTCCAGCACCGGCGCCTCCAGATACACAGCACGATGGTCGCCTGCGCCCTTATGAGACGCACGAAACGCATCCGACCGCGTCCACGCCATAAACACGTCTTTGTCTCGCCACACCGAATGGGACACATAAAGCGTATGATCCGCCTCTTCAGCCCCCTTGAGCATCTTGAACGCTTCAAACCCCGGAACCTCGCCGAGGCGGGAGTCGCGGTTGCGCCAGATTTCCTCAAATTGCGCTTCTTGTCCCTTTGCGACCTTGAAGCGGTTCATCGCTATAAACATCGTTTTTCCTTACTCTGGCCGCCGGACAGCTTCCTTGGCGCAACACTTGCGTTCCAAGAAGTCACAGTCACGCGAGGCTCTCGCTTCGCCTGTCCGCGCATGTTAGCGCACACAGATCATCCCGTAGTGCTGAATTTACCAAGGACCGTTGCATGAAACGCATATCACTGTCAGCTATCGCCGCTACAGGCTTCGCGCTGGCTGCTTACAATGCACAGGCAACAGAGATTGGTTTCCCTGCGGCAGGACCATCCGCACAAATGTGCGAGGTCGGCGGCGCGCCCGCGACCTACAACCGCGCAACGTCATTCTCGACGTCGATTGACACGCCGCAGATGTCGCGTGCCCTAAAGGTCGCCGATCTCAGCGACGAGGATTTCGCCCGCAAACAACGCGAGTTCGAGTCGCGCTTTCCCGGCGCACCCTCGCTCAACGATACATCCGGCGCGGGGTCTGCACCGCAGTATGAAGAACGCAGTGCAACCAACATCTTTCCGTACTCCAAGGATGCAACGGGCCTTTCGCCAAGCGGAAAGCTCGCGCTTTACCACATCGGTGTGGGTGTGGTCGGTGCCGACCTGATTACCCACCCGCAAAGCGTCGGCCTGCCCTCAACGCTCGAATACAACATCCCGCATTTGCCGCAGGAAGAACCCCTGTGGTGCTGGGCCGCTGCCGCACAGCAGGCGATTGGGTGGGTCAATCGCGGATATGCACCGACACAATGCGCAATCGTCGCGCTCGCCCATGGCCTGAATGTCAAAGACTGCTGCGGTGACCGCGAGGGCATGTGCGCCCGTACCGGCGAAATCCCGGCAATCGGGCGTCTGGTTTCGCTTTTCGGCGGTGAAGCTTTTGAGCTGGCCAGCGTTCCCAAAACACCGAAAGCCGTCTACCGCATCATTCAGCAGGGACAGACACTTCTCATCCGCTTGCGCCCTGCACCGCATGACGAAGCCGCAGGCATCCGTCACATGATCGTCGTGCGCGGCATCGAATGGACGACCCTGCCGAATACGCGCCTCGGGGCCAACCTTCTGTATAATGATCCGCTCGGCTCCGGCATCCGGTCGGTCAGCTTTGACAGCATTGTCGGGTTTTTCGAACAAGCCCTGATCGTGCGGCGAAACGGATAGGCGCAGAGCGTTAGGATTGGATAAATCAGCGTTAATTGACAATTAACGCAGAATCCCTATGTTCTGGCGCAAGAAACGGGCCGTATCTAGACGGTCCCTTTGAGGTTACGCAGAAATTAGGTCTGCAACCTCACACAACCCTTTGAAGGTATGAATGACTTTTAGCGAGCTGAACCTCGATCCGAAGGTACTTAAAGCGATTGCCGAAACCGGCTATACGGCCCCGACACCGATTCAGGCCGAGGGCATTCCCCCCGCGCTGGAGGGCAAAGACGTCCTCGGCATCGCGCAGACCGGGACAGGCAAAACCGCCGCATTTTCCATTCCGATGATTAACCGGCTGATCAAAGGCCGCGCACGCGCACGCATGCCCCGCACTTTGGTCCTCGCACCAACGCGCGAGTTGGCCGCGCAGGTTGCCGAAAACTTCGAGACATACTCGAAACACGTCAAACTCTCGATGGCCCTGCTGATCGGCGGCGTGTCGTTCAAAGATCAGGATCAGAAAATTGATCGCGGCGTTGACGTTCTGATCGCAACGCCGGGTCGTCTGCTTGACCACGTCGAGCGCGGTAAGCTGATGCTGTCCGGTATCGAAATTATGGTCGTCGACGAAGCGGACCGGATGCTCGATATGGGCTTTATCCCCGATATCGAGCGTATTTTCAAAATGACGCCGTTTACGCGCCAGACGTTGTTTTTCTCGGCGACGATGCCGCCTGAAATCACACGGCTGACGCAGGAATTCCTGTCGAACCCCGTTCGTATCGAAGTCGCGCGGGCCTCGTCCGCCAGCGAAACGATCGAGCAGGCGTTGGTCACCATCGGCTCGGGCCGCAAGGACGGCCTGCCAAAGGCCAAGCGCGACGGCCTGCGCGCAATCCTCGACCACGAGGGCGATGCCGTCACAAACGCGATCATCTTCTGCAACCGCAAACGCGACATAGCGGTGCTTGAGAAGTCTCTGCAAAAGCACGGATTTTCAGTCGGTTCTCTTCACGGCGACCTTGATCAGCGTGTGCGGATGGCCACGCTGGATGATTTCCGTGAAAACCGGATCACGCTGTTGGTGGCCTCGGATGTTGCCGCGCGCGGCCTGGACATTCCTGCCGTCAGCCATGTCTTCAACTTCGACGTCCCGACCCACTCCGAAGACTATGTTCACCGCATTGGCCGGACGGGCCGCGCAGGACGTTCGGGCAAGGCCTTCACGCTGGCCACCAGCGCCGAGGCGAAATACGTCGAGCAGATTGAGACCATGCTCAAAAAGGAAATCCCGCGCACCGAATTACCGGGGGGCGGACCACCAATCAGCGCGCCAAAGGTCGAAGAAGCCGCCGTCGAAGAGCAAAAACCTAAACGCAGCCGCACGCGCCGCGGTTCACGCTCAAAGTCGGCTGATACCGCCGATGCCGCGCCGGAACAGACCACTGCGCCCGAGGTTGAAAAGACCGGAACACGGGCCGAGCGCCCCGCGCCGAAACCAGCTGCCGCTCCCGCAAAGCCGGAACCGCAGCGTCAGGAACCCGAGGCACGCGCCGAAGAACCCCGCCGCCGTGAACGGGGCGGACGAGGCCGCGACCGCGACGATCGCGGGCCACGCGTCAAGGGTCTGGGCGATCACATGCCCGCATTCATGCTGATCCCGATTCCCAAGATCCTCACCCGCAGCGCAGCGGATGACGACAGCACCGAAGAATTGGACGCAGCGTAAGACTTCGGAGGCTCCCATGGCCGCAAAACCGACAATTTGCGTTTACTGCGGGTCTTCGCCCGGTGCTGATCCGGGATACACCGCAGCGGCAACCGCGCTCGGGCGCGGTATTGCCAATGCGGGGTGGCGGCTGATCTACGGTGCGGGCGATCTCGGGCTGATGGGTGCCACCGCGCGCGCCTGTCTTGATGCCGGCGGCGAGGTCATCGGCGTCATTCCGCACCATCTGCGCGACATCGAAAAGGAAACGATGGGCCTGACCGCGCTTATCCGGACCGAGACGATGCACGAGCGGAAAAAGGTCATGTTCGCGACTGCAGACGCTTTTATCGTGCTGCCGGGCGGCCCCGGAACGCTGGACGAAACCATCGAAACTCTAACTTGGCGGCAACTCGGCCTGCACGAAAAGCCGCTCGCCTTTGTTGACGTGGACGGGTACTGGCGTCCGTTTTTTGAGCTTATGGACCATATGGCCGACCGCAAATTCATGGCCGACCGGTTTTTGGGCTTCTACGAGGTCGCGCCATCGCCCGAGGCGGCTTTGGACGCCGTGCGCGCCGCTCTGTCCTGACGCAGCAGTTCGGCGCAATACAAGATCACGGCAGTCCAGATTAAGCCAAATCCGATGGCCCGATCCCATCCGAATGCTTCCCCTAAAATCAGCGCCGACACGAACTGCAACGTCGGATTGATGTAAAAAAGCACCCCGACCGTGGCAAAGCGCAAACGCTTTGTTGCCTCGACAAACAGGATCAACGGCACGCCCGTAAAGACCGACCCTCCAATCAGTAGCAGGGCGTCCCGCCAATCGACAAAGAACTGCCCTCCGCCGATCCAGACCCAGTACACCAGCAAAACAGGCAGTATCAGCAGCAACTCCCACAGCACCCCGATCAGCGGACTGATCTGAGCCGCCTTACGGATTGTCCCGTAGAGGGCAAAGGTCGCCATCACCGTCAGCGAGATCCACGGAACCGCCCCAAAGCGCAGTCCGATCCATAAGACGCCCGCGGACGCGATTGCCGCCGCCAGCCATTGCGGCTTCGAAATACGCTCGTTAAAGACCGCGACGCCCAGCAACAGGACCGCCAGCGGATAGATGTAATATCCGAAACTGGCCTGCGCGGTTTCGCCGATCTGGATGGCATAGATGAACAGCACCCAGTTGACCGAAATCGCCAGCGTGGACAAGGCCATCGCCGCCAACTTTCGCGTATCGCGCCCCGCCTCAAAAAAACGCGCGCGGCGCCCTGTGTAAAGCGCGTAGGCGATGATCGGCGGCAGCGACCACAAAATCCGATGAACCACCACCTCAAAGGGCGGAATATGGCTCATTTGAGCATAGTAGAGCGGTGAGAAGCCCCATGTCACCGTCGCGGCGACAACGCTGGCGATACCGATGACGGTCGGGGTCATGCCCCGCTCCGGCGCGGCGCACTTCGCGTCCCAATAGAAAACCCCGGCACGGATACCGGGGTTTCAGAAATCAAATCAGACGCAATCAGGACGTCGCCAGACGGCCCGCAACGTTTTCCCAGTCTACCAGCTTTTCGAGGAAGTTTTCGAGGTAAGCCGGACGCTTGTTACGATAATCAATGTAGTAGCTGTGCTCCCATACATCACAGCCGAGCAGCGTATTACGGCCAAGGCAGAGGGGGTTAACGCCATTCGGCGTACCGATTACCTTCAGCGTGCCCGCTTCTTCAGTCAGCCAAACCCAACCTGAACCGAACTGACCCGCGCCTGCCGCCGAGAATGCCTTCTTAAAGCCTTCGACTGAGCCGAAATCCGCAACGATGCGGGTTTCCAGCTCCGGCGGCATCGCACCACCGCCGTTCGGCTTCATCATGTGCCAGAACTCATTGTGGTTCCAAGCCTGCGAAACCTGATTGAACAGGCCCTGCTTGTCAGGATCTTCGTAGGTCAGTTTGATCAGCTCTTCGAGAGACTTGCCCTCCATATCGGTACCGGCAACCAACTCGTTCGCCTTGGTAATATAGGCGTTGTGGTGCAGGTCGTGGTGATATTGCATGGTCTCTTCGGACATGCCGCTGGAGGCCAGAGCGTCATGGGAATACGGAAGATCTGGAAGTTCAAAAGCCATTGGGCGTCCCCTTGATTGTCGCCGGACCGGCGAAGCGCCGATCCGTTTCACGTTTCAATGGCCCTGATCTATTGCGTTAGAGTGCAATCGTCAAAGTTTGACGCGCTCAAATCTGCGAAATCGGCTTAGGCGGCAACCGTTTGAGGCGCGCCCTCCAGCATTTCCGGCGGTGGCAGGGTTACCACCACGCGCGCACCACCGGTTTTGGCATTCGAGAACACAACAGAACCGCCGTGCATTTCCACAAAGGACGAGACCAGTGACAGCCCCAGACCGCTGCCCTCGCGGTTGCGCGTCAGGGCATTGTCGCCGCGCCTGAAAGGCTGAGTCAGTGTTTGAATTTGCTCCAGTTCAAAACCGCACCCGGTATCTTCTACCATAATCTGCAACCCGCCATTCTCCATGCTTTGGCTGGTCACGAGAATTTTTGCGTCGCCTTGCGTAAATTTCACAGCGTTTGACAGCAGATTTAGCACAATCTGGCGCAGGCGCACGGGATCGCCAAAGAATGTCCCTTGATCTCCCTTGATAGAAAATTCAACGCACCGCCGCCGGGCCATCGGCCAACCCTTCGCAATTGCGCTCACATCAGCCATCATCTCGGCGACTTTGAATGTGCGCGGCTCCAGTTGCGCCGCACCAACCTCGACCTGCGAAATGTCCATCAGATCACCGATCAGGTCGAGCAGATGCGTGCCGGATCGTTCAATATCGCTCGCATATTCTTTGTATCGGGCATTGCCGACGCTCCCGAATACCTCGGCTTTGATCATCGACGAAAATCCGATAATGGCGTTCAGCGGCGTCCGCAATTCATGGCTCATATTGGCGAGGAACATCGACTTGGCGCTGTTGGACTCGTCGGCCTCGCGCCTCGCCTGATCCGCCACCTCAAGGCTTTCTTTGAAACGGTCATTTGTTGCAGACAATTCATCCGATTTATCCTCAAGCCGCTGCATCGCGTTTTTTGTGGCAATATGAGAAGGCCAGAAAATCAGGAATGCTTCGCAGCCGATCAGCAGTATCCCCGCGACCAGCAGCATCAGTTGCACCATGTACAGCCTTTTTCCCCGATCCTCGGAATCGAGGTTGAACGCCTCGGTTGCCGCCTCCAGCCGGTCAAATAAACCCAGATCCCGCAACAGATTGATGCGATCGCGCGTAAAGGCCGCATCCTCAAGATTCGCAATCTCGATCAGGCGCGCCTCGCGAACAAACTGCCGGACTATTCCGTTCAGCGACCCCCCCTCCAGTCCGTCGTTATAAAAAATCGGACGCAAGCGACTGCTGTTTTCAGGTTTCAAGGCGTCATTGCCGTCGCCATCAAGAATGCGTTCGTGAGCGGCCTCAAAGGCGTCAATCAGCGTCCCCAGTTCCTTTCGGATAGGCCGCTCGTCCTGTCCCGCGAGTAATCTGTGCGACGTGACGAATATCCGCTGGCTCAACGCCTCCTGCCGATAAACCAACGCACCGATCGCGGCATCCGAGTTCACCGAAAACGTGACAGACATCGACCACAGATGGCCACCGGTATAGACTGACAGCATCAGGCACAATGCGATGACATACCGCCGCCAGATTGAGCGCGGATCAATCCAAAAAAATTGAGACAGGCGTTCTTGCAACCGGCGCACAGTTTACTCCAAAAAGGTGAGCACCCGTACGATTTTAAGTGAAAGGGTATTTATAGATTGAAAATGAACTTGCTGATTAATTTAATAGTCAATCAAAGCTATCAAAATTTTATTTAAAAATGATCGTATATCAAAAATAGAACTAATCGAATATAAAATTTAAATAAAAACGGCGCAGGCGGAATATTTCGCACTGCGCCGTCCGGGGTCGCTGAAATATTAGCTACCCATCGTTTTCGCCACTTCAGCGGCAAAATCTTCTTCTTCTTTCTCGATGCCTTCGCCAACTGCGAGACGAACGAAGCCGGCAATCGCAAGGCCGTCACCGGCAGCTTTTACAGCAGCCGCGACAGTTTTGCCGGGATCAAGAACGAACTTTTGATCAAGCAGCGCGGATTCTTTTTTGAATTTCGCGAGTTGCTTGTTCGACCAGCTTTCGATTCCAGCTTCAGATTTGCCGGATTCTTTTGCCGTCTCCATCAAGACCGCTTTTTCGCGCTCAAGGAGAGCGGGATCGATGTCGTCTTCGGTCAAGCCCAATGGCATGGATGCGGCGATGTGCATGGCCACTTGCTTGCCGATTGTTGCCGCCGCATCCGAGTCCGACCCACTGATCGCAACAAGAACGCCGATCTTACCCATCCCGGGAACGACAGCATTATGGACGTATGAGGAAACGACGCCGTTTTCGACTGACAGACGCGCAGCGCGGCGTGCAGACATATTTTCGCCAACGGTACCGACCGTATCTTTGACATGCTCTTCGACCGACTTGCCGGCAGATGGCAGGGTCGCAGCGTTTACCTCAGCAATCACGTCGTTGCCAGTGCCACTGACACCGACGGCGACCGTCGCGATTTCGGCGACCATCTTCTGAAAGTCAGCGTTGCGGGCGACGAAGTCAGTCTCGGAGTTGACTTCGACGGCAGCGCCGGTCGATCCGGATACAGCAACGCCAACAAGGCCTTCTGCCGCAGTACGGCCCGCTTTTTTATCGGCCTTCGCGATACCCTTCGCGCGCAGCCAATCGACGGACGCTTCCATGTCGCCATTGTTCTCGGTCAGCGCCTTTTTGCTGTCCATCATGCCTGCGCCGGTCTTGTCGCGCAGTTCCTTCACCATCGCAGCGGTAATCGCCATGATGTGTCTCCTCATTTTGCCGACAGGCGCGTGTCGCAAGCCATGCCGTGTGTGAAAATTAAAAGGCGGAGCGCACCGCGGCGCGCTCTCGCTCAGAAAGGTGTCCGCACTTATTCAGCGGGAACAGCCTCTGCCATCGGCTCGTCCATTGCACCGATATCAATGCCCGAAGCGCCCTGCGCCTGGCTGATACCATCGAGTGCAGCAGCAGCGATCAGGTCACAGTACAGCGCAATCGCGCGGCTGGCATCGTCGTTACCGGGGATCGGAAAATCAACACCGTCAGGGTTCGAGTTGGTGTCGAGAACGGCAACAACAGGAATTTTGAGCTTGTTGGCCTCTTTGATGGCCAGCTCTTCTTTGTTCGTGTCGATCACAAAGATCATATCGGGCACGCCGCCCATTTCCTTGATCCCGCCCAGCGCGAGGGACAGCTTGTCCTTCTGACGCTGACGCGACAGCATTTCGCGCTTGGTATAGCCGCTCTGCTCGGCACCGAACTCGGATTCAAGTGACTTGAGCTGTGAAATCGACTTGGAAACGGTCGTCCAGTTGGTCAGCGTACCGCCGAGCCAACGGTGATTCATATAATACTGTGCGCAACGCTCTGCGGCCTCGGAAACCGGCGTCTGAGCCTGACGTTTCGTGCCAACAAACAGAATGCGTCCGCCCTTTGCGACCTGATCACGGACAGCGACGAGCGCGCTGTGCAGCAGCGGTACGGTCTGCGTCAGGTCCATGATGTGAACGCCATTGCGATCACCATAGATGTACGAACCCATGCGAGGGTTCCAACGGTGAGTCTGGTGTCCAAAGTGTACGCCGGCTTCCAAAAGCTGACGCATAGTGAATTCGGGCAATGCCATTGCCTGTTCTCCGTCTATTCCGGTTAATCCTCGATGCGCCCTTGAGGTTGTTAAACCACCGGAAGGACCGCGCGGGATGTCTCCCCGTCTGGCCCGAAGCGCATCTGTGAAGTGAGCCGGTTCGTTAGAGGAACTTTTGATGAATTGCAAGCAGGTTTCACCGCTTGATTGTTCAGGTCGCTCTGTGATTGCCTTGGCGCGGCAGTTTGCGCACTGCGCAGCGGCTTTTGTGATTGATTGGACACCTTAAGGCGTGACCCTCACCCAACCCGAAATGACGGCATTATGGCTTTCGCTGAAGGTCGCAGGGGTTGCAGTGATAATCGCCCTGCCCATTGCGGTATGGGCCGCGTGGATTTTGTCGCGAAAACGGTTTTTCGGAAAATGGCTGATCGAAGGACTGATTCACCTGCCGCTGGTACTGCCCCCTGTCGTCGTCGGCTATGTGCTTTTGCTGGCTTTCGGGCGCAACGGATGGCTTGGCGGCGCGTTGAGAGAATGTTGTGGCATTTCAATCGCATTTACGTGGGTAGCGGCGGCGATTGCGGCGGGGGTCATGGGCTTTCCGTTGATGGTCCGCGCGATCCGGCTGGCCTTTGATGCGGTGGACAGCGGAATCGAAAACGCTGCTAGAACGCTGGGGGCCAGCCCCCGCCGAGTGTTTTTCACCATCGCATTGCCCCTCGCCGCGCCGGGCGTTGTTGCAGGCACGATCCTCGGCTTTGCACGGGCGTTGGGCGAATTCGGCGCAACAATCGCCTTTGCCGCCAACATCCCCGGCGAAACCCGCA
>CALGNW010000202.1 GCA_937958345.1 uncultured Neomegalonema sp.
GGTCGGGTAAAACCGTGGCCTTTGGGTTGGCGATTGCGCCGACATTGCTTCAGGGCGAGGACCGTCTGCCCTATGCCTCTGCGCCGCTTGCGCTCTGCATTGCGCCGACGCGCGAACTGGCGATGCAGGTCAAGGGAGAGCTGGAATGGCTGTACCGCGAGACGGGCGCACAGATTGCTTCATGTGTGGGCGGCATGGATGCCCGCGCCGAGCGTAAGGCGCTGCAACGCGGCGCGCATATTGTGGTGGGCACGCCGGGACGCCTGCGCGATCACATCGAACGCAATGCGCTCGACCTGTCCGAAATCCGTGCGACGGTTCTGGATGAAGCCGATGAGATGCTCGATCTCGGCTTTCGCGAAGACCTCGAGTTCATTCTTGGCGAAGCGCCGACCGACCGCCGCAGCCTGATGTTCTCGGCCACCGTGCCGCGCGGCATTGCGAACCTTGCGAAGAAATTTCAGCGCGATGCGGTGCGGGTACAGGCAACCTCTGAAAAATCCCAGCATGTCGACATCGAATACCGCGCGTTGCATGTCGCCTCCAGTGACCGCGACAATGCCATCGTCAACATGCTGCGCTACTACGAGCCAAAGAACGCGCTGGTCTTTTGCGGCACTCGGGCGATGGTCAACCACATGACGGCGCGGTTCAACAATCGCGGCTTTTCCGTCGTCGCGCTTTCGGGCGAGCTGAGCCAGAATGAGCGCACCCATGCTTTGCAGGCGATGCGCGATGGTCGGGCGCAGGTCTGCATCGCGACCGATGTTGCGGCGCGCGGCATCGACTTGCCCGATCTGGAACTCGTGATCCATGCCGAGTTACCCAAGACATCCGAGACTCTGCTGCACCGTTCAGGGCGCACGGGCCGGGCAGGGCGCAAAGGCGTCTCTGCGCTGATCGTCCCCGGCAACATGCGCCGCAAAGCCGAGCGTCTGCTACAAAGCGCTAAGATCGAGGCCGAATGGGCGCGCCCGCCTTCCGCAGATGACGTGCTGCGCAAGGATGATGAGCGTCTGCTGGCCGCGCCCTATCTGTCAGCCGAGATCGAAGAGGACGAGCGCGCGTTTGCCGCCGAGTTGCTGGCCAAATTCGGCGGCGAGAAAATCGCGGCAGCTTTGGTGCGCCAATACCGCGCCGGACGTTCGGCCCCCGAAGAACTGCACGAGGCGGCGACCCCCGCGCCGCGCGAACCGGCCCGCCCGCGCACGGATTTTGCCGATGGTGTCTGGATTTCGCTGTCAGTCGGGCGCAAGCAACAGGCAGAGCCGCGCTGGCTGATCCCGATGCTGTGCAAAACCACGACGCTGAGCAGCAAAGACATCGGTGCAATCCGTGCGCAATACACCGAAACGTTTGTCGAGATTCAAAAGGACGCGATTGATGCGTTTATGGGGTCACTCGAAAACAATATGCTCGAAAAGACCGTGACCGTGAAGCGGTTGGAGGGGCAGCCGGACCTTGCCGCCTCTGCGCCGTCACCGGATTTCAAAAAGAAACCGTTCCGCAAGGATGGCGGGAAAAAAGGCGGGTATCCGAAAAAGGACGGCGGCTATCCTGAAAAGCCCGCTGGCGAGAATAAGAAGCCTTTTGTTGCCAAGGGCAGCGGCGAGATCACCGAGAAAAAAACCTATGCCAAAAAGGACGGCGGCGAGGGCGGGGCGAAAAAGCCATATGTAAAAAAGGATCGTGCCGAGGGCAGTGAGAAAAAGCCCTTCGTCAGAAAAGACCGTGCCGAGGATGCCGGGAAAAAACCGGCCAGTAAGAAAAAGCCGTTCAAGGCCAAGGGCGGCGGCGGTGCGGATGATGTGATGCGCCGCGCACCGGCAAAGCCGAAGAAAAAGAAGCCGAAAAAAGCGGACTGACGCGTCACCCCCTAAAGGGGTCGCACCCCGCCCGAAGACGGGGTGCGGTTACTCGTTTACGCAGGTACTCAACGCACGCCGAGCCGAGGCTCAGCGTGTTCCTGTGGTGCTGTTCGAGCTGTCGTCGTCATCCGAGACAGCAAGAGCGACAACACCAATCAAAGCCGCCGCGCCGAGGCCCGCAGCAAGCAGGCCCGCACTACCCAGACCGGCGGACGCAATCGCGACAGGGGCAACTGCAATCGGTGCGGGGGCGACAATAACGGGCGGTGGCGGTGCAACCGCGATCACCGGTGGTGGTGGCGGCGGCGGTGCGATAAAGGCCGGTGGCGGCGGCGGAGGCGGTGCGCCCGCCGTGCCATAGAACGGCTTTACGTTCGAAAGCTGTGCCGCGGGGCCGCAATCAACGCCGGGCATGCAGATATGCGTATGGGCCAGAGTCGACCGGTCGATTGTCGAATACTGCTCGCCGCCCGGAACCTGATCGAGAACCGCCGGACAGAACGGATAACCGTTCTTGTTTGACGGTCCGTCCTGTGCGGGGTTGTAACAACAAGCACTGATGTTGTCGTAACCGACCGGCTTGTTATCCAGATCGTGACATGCGTGATTTTGGCCTTCATGCGCCAGAGATGCCGTGGTCGGGCCGCCGATAAAGGCCCCGGTCATCAAAAGCAAAACCATCCCAAAACGGTTGGTCATTTCTCACCTATTCTGCTGCTCACAACGGTTTACAGCCCTCATGGCAATCACCCGATTGTGATAGCCCCCCTGCCGTTGGTGGTCGAGGTCAATCGGGGCTGAAAAGCGGCGCGTTAACGGTTTATTAACGGTAGAGGGCGCGCGGAGTCCGCGGCTTAAAACCCTTGTCCTGATTGGGTTTCTTTGTCTGATCAGGATTTTCGGCAGGTGACCCTGCGTTAGTAAACGGGGGGCTACGTAGGGGTTTTTATTTTGTTGAAGGTGTTAATTGTTTATGATATGTTCTAAAATTCATTCACCACAAAGGACAATCCGCTGCACGATACACCCCAACAGATTGAACTCTATCGGCTGGTGCTGTTGCGCCTGCTGGCGGGGCTGTTTGTCATGGCGGGTTTGCAGCCGGGAACGGCGGTGGTCGAGAGCCTGCCCCGCGGGGTGAAATACGCGATTTTGCGGGTTTTGCGTCAGGCCGAGTCGGCAACGCGGCGGCTGGTGATGGCCGAGGCCGCCAAGCTGGATGCGGTGGAATACGTGCCGCCGCCGAAGCGGGAGAAACCTGCGGCGCAGCGGTCGGGCGGGAAAAAGACCCGCGCGCCGCGCATGCCGCTGTTCCGGCTGATTGATCCGCGCCGGTTTCTGGAGGAATTGCACCCGAACCGGCGGGCGCGGCGGGCGGCGAAGAAGA
>CALGNW010000203.1 GCA_937958345.1 uncultured Neomegalonema sp.
TGCGGCACAAGTTTCCGGTCATCGGCAATCACGATCATCTCGGCGGAGGCGGCGGCAACAATCTTTTCCACCAGATGACACCCGCCCCCGCCTTTAATCAGGTTAAGCGCAGGGTCAATCTCGTCGGCACCATCAATCGTGACATCCAACCGGCCCACATCATCAAGGGTGAGAATCTCGATATGACAGTCCCGCGCCAGCTTTTCGGTCCGGCGCGACGTTGCCACACAGGTCACGTCCAGCCCGTCGGTAATCCGGCCCGCCAGACACCGCACGAACCATTCGGCAGTCGAGCCCGATCCGAGGCCGAGTTTCATCCCCGGCTCGACCCGCGCGAGCGCAAGCTCCGCGGCACGCTTTTTACCCAGTTCAGCACCTGTCGGTTCGTTGCTCATACATCCTCCAGCCTGATGCGGCGTACCATACGCCGCGAATCAGAGCGGTCAACGGGCCGGTTTTGTGCGCCAAGACGCCGCTTGAGCATCGCCACCAAGCCGTTCGGCCATTACTATCTAACAGATGTTCTTAAGTGTTTTTGACCTTTTCAAAATCGGTATCGGCCCGTCGAGTTCCCACACCATGGGTCCGATGAGCGCCGCCGGTCTGTTTCTCGACACCTTGCGCCAGCGGGGTGCAGGCGATGTTGCCCGTCTGCGCTGTACGCTGCACGGATCACTCGCCTTTACGGGGAAGGGTCACGGAACCGACCGCGCCGTGATTCTCGGCCTGACAGGGTGTACCCCCGACGCCGTCGATCCTGACCGGATGGCCGAGATAGAGGCGGAAGTCCGCAAAAAGGCAACCGTCTCACCGCCCGATCTGCCGACGATGGCGTTCCAGCCGGACGATGATCTGATCTTCAACTTCGACGAGGCACTGCCCGGCCATGCCAACGGCATGTCACTTGCGGCGCTGGACGCGTCCGGCAACACGCTGACCCGCCGGATTTACTATTCCATCGGCGGCGGTTTCGTGGTCGAGGCAAGCGAGTTGCAGGCAACGATAACCGAAGACGATGCGGGCGCCGACAAACGCGAGGCGGGCTTTCCCTACCCGTTCGGAAATGCCGACGAGATGATGGCGATGAGCGACGCATCGGGACTGTCTCTGGTCGAGATGAAACGCGCCAATGAATGCGTCTTGCGCGAGCCCGAAGAACTCGATGCCGGTCTGGACGCCATCTGGAATGCCATGCGCGGCTGTATGGAGCGCGGCCTGCGGATCGAGGGCGAGTTACCGGGCGGCCTGTTCGTCAAACGCCGCGCAAAGCACATCCGCGATATGCTGGTTGACGAGCACGGATCAAACCGCCCCGACCCTTATGCGATTAACGAATGGCTATCGGTTTATGCGATGGCGGTGAACGAGGAAAACGCCGCCGGCGGTCGCGTCGTCACCGCACCGACAAACGGGGCGGCGGGTGTCGTTCCGGCGGTGATCCGGTGGTATTTCGACCACCATCCGGGCGCAACAAACGAGGGCGTGCGTGACTTTTTGCTGGCCGCTGCCGCAATCGGCGGGCTGATCAAACACAACGCCTCGATCTCGGGGGCCGAGGTCGGCTGTCAGGGCGAGGTCGGCTCGGCCTCGGCCATGGCAGCGGCAGGTCTGACTGCTGTGCGCGGCGGAACGGTTCGCCAGATCGAGAACGCAGCCGAGATTGCACTCGAACACCATCTCGGCATGACCTGCGATCCGGTCGGCGGATTGGTGCAAGTCCCCTGTATCGAGCGCAACGGCTTCGGCGCGGTAAAGGCCGTGACCGCATCCTCGCTCGCGCTTCGCGGCGACGGCACGCATTTCGTGTCGCTCGATGCCTGTGTCGAGACAATGCGCCAGACCGGCATTGACCTGTCGGACAAGTACAAGGAAACGTCCCAGGGCGGTTTGGCCGTCACACTGGCGGCGTGCTGAGGGGGACGGATTTCGCCGCCACCCCGCTCGGGTTATTCAGCAGCGATAACCTCTTCGACCTTCGATAGTTTGGCCGCACAGAACTTGAACTCCGGAATTTTTCCGTAAGGATCAAGCTGCGGATTGGTCAGCACATTGGCCGCTGCCTCGACATAGGCGAACGGAATGAACATCGATCCCTCGGCGATTGCCGTATCCGCGCGCGCCATCAGTTCGATGGACCCGCGACGGGTTTCGACCTTCAGCGTATCACCCGCAACCGCGCCCAGCTTGGCCAGCGTATTCGGATGCACCGACACTGACGCCTCGGGTTCCAGCGTATCGAGAACATGCGCGCGGCGTGTCATGGATCCGGTGTGCCAATGCTCCAGCAGACGCCCCGTGGATAGGACGAACGGATATTCGGCATCCGGCTCCTCGGCGGGCGGCAGGTACGACGCGGGCGAGAATTTCGCGCGGCCCTCGGCCCGTGGGAAACCGTCACCGAACACAATCGGTTGGCCCGGATCGGTTGGCGACAATGACGGATACGTCACCGCATTTTCATTCTCCAACCGCGACCATGTTATGTTGTCGAGGCTGTTCATCACCAGCTTCATCTCATCGAACACATCGCGCGGATGTTTGTACTTCCAGTTCAGGCCCAGCGCATTTGCCAGATCAACAACGATGGCCCAGTCCTCACGCGCCTCGCCCGGTGCATCCAGCGCCTTGCGGCCCATCTGAACCTGACGGTTGGTGTTTGTCACCGTGCCGTTTTTTTCCGGCCATGCCGCAGCGGGAAAAATCACATCGGCATAGTTCGCCGTCTCCGTCAGGAAAATATCCTGCACAACAAGACAATCGAGCAATGCGAGCGCATCGCGGGCGTGGTCCACATCGGGGTCGGACATGGCGGGGTTTTCACCCAGAATATACATGCCGCGAATATCACCCTCATGCACAGCGTCCATGATCTCTACGACCGTCAGGCCGGGTGTCTCAAGAACCTCGAAATCCCATGCCTTTTTGAATCGCTCGCGCACGCTTTCGTCTTTGACCGATTGATAATCCGGCAACACCATCGGAATCAGACCGGCATCCGATGCGCCCTGCACATTGTTCTGACCGCGCAACGGATGCAGACCCGCGCCGGGCCGACCTACTTGTCCGGTCATCAGCGCCAGCGAAATCAGGCAACGCGACGTGTCCGTGCCGTGGGTATGTTGCGAAACACCCATACCCCAGAAAATCATCGCCGCCCGCGCACCGGCAAAGGCCCGCGCAACGTCACGCACGGTTTGGGGGTCAATACCCGTCAGCTCTGCGGTAGACTCTGGCGTGTAATCGGACAGGTGCGCCTTTTGCGCCGCAAAGTTCTCGGTAAACGCTTCGATATACTGGCGGTCGGTCAGGCCCTCTTCGACGATTACATGCATGATTGAATTCAACAGCGCGACATCCGTGCCGGGCTTGAATTGCAGACCGTATTCGGCATGCCGGAACATACCGTTCGCGCGGGGGTCAATCGTAATCAGCGTGCCGCCGCGCTTGGTGAACTGTTTGAAATACGTTGCCGCAACCGGGTGGTTGCCGACCGGATTACAGCCGATGGCAATGGCAACGTCGGCGTTCTCAATCTCGTTGAACGTCGCCGTCACCGCGCCCGATCCGACATTCTCCATCAGTGCCGCCACCGATGATGCGTGGCACAGACGCGTGCAGTGATCGACGTTGTTGTGGCCGGTGAATTCACGGATCAGTTTCTGGAAAAGATAAGCCTCTTCGTTTGAACATTTTGCAGAGCCAAAGCCCGCAATGCCCTCGCCGCCCTTTTCCTCTTTCACTTTGCTCAGGCCCGACGCGGCGCGCTCTAACGCCTCTTCCCATGTGGCCTCGCGGAAGTGGGTCAGGACATTTCCGGGATCGACATTCAGACCCTTGGCCGGAGCATCGTCGCGGCGGATGAGCGGTTTCGTCAAGCGGTGCGGGTGTGCGATGTAATCAAAGCCAAAGCGACCTTTCACGCAGAGGCGTTGTTCGTTCGCGGGTCCGTTTGCGCCTTC
>CALGNW010000204.1 GCA_937958345.1 uncultured Neomegalonema sp.
AGCGAGTTGGGAGATAAAGAAAAGATCGAAGGACGGACAAAAGAATACGAAGACCGTTTCGCTAATCCGTTCGTCGCGGCGGAAAAAGGCTTCATCGATGAAGTCATTATGCCACATTCAACGCGAAAAAGGGTCGCTCGCGCTTTCGCTAGTTTAGAGAACAAGAGCATCGAGAGACCCTACAAGAAGCACGATAATATACCGCTTTAAAATCTATCGCGGATTTGGACGCAGCGCGTTCCCCGCCACCCGTTCCAAAACAGAACGTTCTGCCTATGCATGCGGACGCGAATCTCTTCATGCTCTCGTGAGTTGAGGCGCTTCTAAAAGCCAGGCGGCTCAATATTTGAGGTTGGAATTTGCGCGGGAAGCGTACCGCACTTTAATGAATATTAGGAAATAGTATTAAATATCAATATCTTAAGAAGATGAAATTCGACTGTCGGACTTCACCGTTCTTTTTGGTTAATATTCAAATTAGTTAATGGCATCTTATTTGCCACTGACTAGGCAACTTGAAACTCCGATATGTCAAACCGCATGCGTTATTCGGTTGCGGCTCGATCAGGGACGACAACGATGAAAACACGATACACGTTTCTTCCGGCTTTTTTAATCTGCGCATTCGCTTCTCCCGCAATGGCGTCGTCAATGAGTGCGGAAGATATTCGCATGCGCTTGGAATCGCAGGTGAATTCGCAGAAGATTGAACCCGCGAGCATCAGAATGGATGACGATGGCGAGCCGCTGAGTTCGAGTGGCTACATGGCTGTGCCTCCCCATGCCCGCATCATGCTTGACGTTCAATTTAAAGTTGGCTCCGCGGTCGTCACCAAGAAAGGTGGTAAGCAAATCAAAGCCTTGTGTGAAGCGATGACCGCGATGTCGCGTCTGCCGAGCCTACAGCTGATCGGACACACTGATCGGTCAGGGCGGGCGGAGAAGAACCTCGAAGTCTCGCAAAATCGTGCTGCTGCGGTCAAAGAATACATCGTTTCAGAGTGCGAATTGCCGGGCGGCTTGGTGCTAACCAGCGGTGAGGGCGAGGCTTTTGCCCCGACGACCGGAAAGGGCAATAACCCTGATGATCGGCGGATCGAGGTCCAATTAATCGGGATGGCGACGCCGGTATCGATTGATGAGGACGAAGAGAAACCGGCGGCGGGTGAGGGGTAAAACAGGCGCAAAACCCGCGCAAAACTTCTCAAAACACGCTGAAAACTCTTGAAATCGCGCGTCCTTCCCCTCGGAGGGCGCGCTTTCGTTTGCGTGCAATCCCGAGTGGCATTATCAGGGCGTCGGCTCCAAAAGGAAATGATCGATGCTCGACACTAAACCCGGCCTGCTCGACGAAGTTCGCTCACGCTTTGCTCATGTCGATACGTGCCCGGTGCAGGGCGAGCGCGTTTTTTTTGAGAATGCCGGGGGCGCGCTCACGCTTAACTCCGTTGTGCAGACGTCGGCGCACTACGCTGCGATCCCGGATAATCAGGGGCGTGACAACCCGATGTCGCACGAACTGGTCGGGGCGATTGCGCAGGCCAAAGCCGACACGATGACGTTTCTAAATGCGAAGCAGGGTCAGGTTTTTGTTGGGGAAAGCGGGACCGAGCTGCTGTTCCGTATGATCTCCAACGCCATCATTGAAACGCCGGAGGGCGGCAACGTCATCGGCACGACGCTCGAACATCCGGCATCGCGGAGTGCTGCGCAGAGGTGGGCGAAAATTGCCCGTAAGAATTACATTGCTGTCCCGCATGACGACGCAACCGGTTCGGTCGAAGCTTCGGACTACGCTGCTCTGGTTACGCCCGAAACCCGGGTCGCGACCATCATCCATACCTCTCCGGTGACGGGAATGGGGGTCGATGTCGCTGCGGTGGCGCGGGCTGTTCGCGCGGTTGCGCCGGATTGTTATATCATTGTGGACGGCATCCAGCACGCTGCGCACGGCCGGCTCGACATCGACAGCTATGGCATCGACGGTTATGCGATTTCGCCCTACAAAGTCTTCTCGCGCCACGGATATGGCATGGCGTGGATTTCCGACCGTCTCGGCGCGCTGCCCCATGACAGCCTGATTGGCGGACCCGAGGGTAATTGGGAACTGGGGACCCGCGACACCGGCGCATATGCGACGATGTCCGATGTCGTCGGCTATTTCGACTGGCTCGGCGGCCAGTTCTCGGACAGCACCGACCGGCGTGAGCGGCTGGAGGCGGCTGGCAAGGCCATCCACGCGCACGAAAAGACGCTGACCGACGCGATGTTGCACGGAACCGGCAATCTTAAAGGACTGGCCGAGATGGAGCAGGTCAGGATCATTGGCGGGACGGACAATCCCCGCCGTGAGGGGCTGGTCGCGTGTTGGGTCGAGGGGCGCGAGACCGCTGATATCATCAGGGCACTGAGCGATCGGGGGGTCCGGACTCACATCCGCAAAGCCGACCATTACTCCGGCAATATTCTCGATCCCCTCGGGCGGCCTGACTGCATCCGCGTCAGTATGTGTCACTACAACACAGTCGGAGAGGTCGCGGCCTTCCTCACGGCGATGCGAGAAATCGTTTAGGCGGGTTGAACTTTCGAAGCTTGTGATCGGAGTATATCGGGCCTGTGACGAGCAATCATCAAATAGTCTGTCTTTGATGCGCCGATAGTGTTGACTGATTTTATTAAGTAGTGTCATTTGATTTCTTCAACTTATGAAGGTAAAGAAATCTATGCACAAATGGATGTTGGCGGCTTTAGCCGTAGGTACCCTTACAGGGTGCGCTCGCGTCGAACCTAGCACTGTAGCGGTTGGCGGGTCGCGTGCTGACGCTACGGTTGCGATCCAATACGGACCGTCGCCGCAAGCGCCTAATCTTGGCGAGACCAATATGAAAGATCTGGCAGTCAAAAAATGCAGTGTTTGGGGATACTCTAATGCAGATGCTTTCGGCGGTGCGCGGCGAACATCCTGCGCCCGATCCTGGGGTCAAAATTGCCTAAGCTATAATTGGGAAGCTGAATATCAATGTACGGTTCCCGAGGGAACTCAGCCCCAAGCTCTTTAATTACTGGAGCGATCCGTTGCATCCGCTTAAAAAGCGGGTGCTTCGTTCTATGGTCACCTTCGAAAAACCATCACGATCACCGTGGCCCGTTCGGTAAAATCGGAATAGGGCGCGGCTTCGATCAGGTCGCGCTGCGCTTGGCCGCGTGCGCCGTCTGGCAGTGTCATCAGCAAGGTGTCTGTGACGGGGCCGCGAAACCCCTCGGCCCGCATGATGCGCTCGTTTTCGGTAATCCAGCTTTTGACGCCGGCGCGCTCGCGATCATACGCACCGTTTTCCGCCGCCGCGCCGATTGCGCGGATTGGCAGGGTCAGCGGGTTTCCGAGGTGGTTCGCAGACGTGCATCCGGACAGCCCCAGCGCCCCGGCCAGAGCCATGCAGGCAATGGTACGGGCGTCTGCGATGCGCGCTAATCGGGCGGCGGTATCTGGCGTCTTGAGCATTGTTTTCTACTCCGCTGGCGGTTGGTTTCCTGTGCCGGTGTCCACATTCGTCGAAATCGGCATGAATATCGGTATTTACTGCTGAAAACCGCATTGCATTGCTTGCTTAAAACGACAGCCTCCGCGTATAAAAAAGAACAGTTTTAAGGCCATTACACGGCCACGGAGAACTCCTTTGAGCGACGATACAGACCCGCCCGAAACACCCCCGTCAGACACCCCGCCGGAACGCCCAGTTTTCGATGGGCCGAGCATCTCGGTCGAGGAGGAGATGAAGACCTCGTTCCTCGATTATCCGATGAGCGTGATTGTCTCTCGCGCTATCCCTGATCTGCGCGACGGCCTGAAACCCGTTCACCGGCGTATTCTGTTTGGTATGAGCGAGGGCGGCTACGACTACAACAAGCCCTACAAGAAATCTGCGCGCCTCGTCGGTGATGTCATGGGTAAATACCACCCCCATGGCGATACCGCGATCTATGACGCGATGGTTCGCATGGCGCAGGACTTTTCGATGTCGGTCATGCTTGCCGACGGGCAGGGTAACTTTGGTTCGATGGACGGCGATAACCCCGCCGCAATGCGTTATACCGAAGTGCGGATGGCGAAGGTTGCCGAGGAACTGCTGAAAGATCTCGACAAAGATACTGTCGATTTTCAGCCCAACTATTCGAACGAATTTCAGGAACCGATGGTTCTGCCGGCACGGTTTCCCAACCTGCTGGTCAACGGCTCGCAGGGCATTGCGGTCGGCATGGCGACGAACATCCCGCCGCATAACCTGGGCGAGATTATCGACGGCACGTTGGCACTGATTGAAAATCCCGACCTCGAAGTCGAAGACCTGATGGAATACATCCCCGGTCCCGATTTCCCGACGGGCGGCCTGATGCTCGGCCAATCCGGTGCGCGTAAGGCGTATACGGAGGGGCGCGGCTCGATCCTGATGCGCGCAAAAACGACGGTCGAAGAAATCCGCAAGGATCGCTACGCCATCGTAATGACCGAGATTCCGTACCAGATGAACAAGGGCACGCTCGAAGCGCGCATCAATGAACTGGTCAAAGAGAAAAAGATCGAGGGCGTCGCCGATGTACGCGACGAATCCAACCGCCATGGCGTGCGCTTTGTTGTCGAGCTGAAACGCGACGCGACCGCCGAGGTCGTTCTCAATCAACTGTTCCGCTTCACACCGATGCAGACCAGCTTCGGTGCGAACATGCTGGCGCTGAACAATGGCCGCCCCGAGCAGATGGACCTGAAGCGCATTCTCAGCAGCTTCATTGCCTTCCGCGAAGAAGTCATTGCACGGCGCACCGCGTTTGATCTGAACAAGGCCCGCGAACGAGCGCACATTTTGTGTGGTTTGGCTGTTGCGGTCGAAAACATCGACGAAGTGGTCGCGCTGATCCGCGGTTCTGCCGATGCGGGCGAGGCGCGCGCAAAACTGATGGGCAAGGACTGGCCCGCGCACGACATCGCTCAGTATATCAAGCTGATCGACGATCCGACCCACACGATCAACGATGACGGCACGTACCGCCTGTCGGAAATTCAGGCGCGTGCAATTCTCGACCTGCGTCTGCAACGTCTCACTGCTTTGGGTGTCGAAGAGATCACGAACGAGTTGAAAGAACTCGCCGCAAAGATCATCGACTTCCTGGATATCCTCAGTTCGCGCGAGCGGATCATGGCTATTATTTCGGAAGAGATGGTCGCGGTGAAAGACGAATTCGCCGTACCACGCCGGACCGTGATTGTCGAAAGCCTCGGTGATTTTGACGACGAAGATCTGATCGAACCTGAAGACATGGTCGTTACCGCGACCCATTCGGGTTATGTCAAACGGACGCCGCTGGCCGAATACCGCTCGCAAAAACGCGGCGGCAAAGGTCTGATGGGCATGTCGACCAAGGACGAGGATTTCGTTACGCGGTTGTTCTCGGCCAATACGCTGACGCCGGTGCTGTTCTTCACCACGGACGGCATTGTCTACAAACTCAAGACATGGCGTTTGCCGCAGGGCGGGCGCAATGCGAAGGGCAAGGCGCTGGTCAACCTTCTGCCGATCGAGGCGGGTGTCGGAATTGCCGCCATGATGCCGGTCGAAGCGCCCGAGGAAGAGTGGAGCAATCTTCAGATTGTCTTCTGTACGTCGGATGGTCAGGTTCGTCGCAACGAGTTGTCGGACTTCGTCAACGTCAAGGCTAACGGCAAGATTGCAATGAAACTGCCGGAGGGCGTGCGCCTGATTTCGGCGCAGATTTGCTCGCCGGACAGTGACGTCCTGTTGTCCTCGAAACTCGGCAAAGCCATCCGCTTCCCGATTGATACCGAGGTGCGTGTCTTTAAGGGCCGCGACTCGACGGGTGTGCGCGGCATGAAACTGGCCGAGGGCGACGAAATCGTCTCGATGTGCGTGCTGCATAATGTCGAACGCACGATGGAAGAGGCCCGCGCCTACCTCAAAATGCGCCGCCAGATGGCGGGCGATGACGAATCGGGGCCGAGCGATGATGATGGTGATGTTGCGGATACCGCAATCTCGCAGGACCGTTATATCGAGCTTGGCGCGCAGGAAGAGTTTATCCTCACCGTGGCCGAGAACGGCATCGGCAAGCGCACGTCATCCTACGAGTACCGCCCGATGCGGCGCGGTGGTCAGGGCGTAACCGCAATGGCCTTGTCGGCCAGTAAGAAGGGCGGCGCGACGCACATCGTTGCGACCTTCCCTGTAGACGAGGGCGATCAGGTCATGCTCGTCACGGATGCGGGCCAGTCAATCCGCTGCGGTATTTCCGACGTCTCCGTGCGCTCCCGTTCTGCGGGCGGTGTCTGGATGCTTCGGACCGCTGATGACGAGCGTGTCGTCTCGGTCGCACGACTCGCCGAGCAAAGCGGCGATGAAGAGGGAGAAGAGGGCGAAGCCTCCTCACCCGAAGGCGAAACGCCGACGGAAGAATAAATCAAGGTGCTGCCCCGCACTTGATGCGGGGCCGCTATCCACCAGCGAGTGGTTCGGGAGCGCCCATGACAACCGACGTTATCCTCACCGTCAATTCCGGTTCATCCTCGATCAAGTTCGCGCTTTTTCCGGTGGGCGACCCGAAGGCCGACGCGATCATGCGCGGAAAGATTGCGGGGATCGGTCGGCAACCGGTTGTCACGGCGATCCGTGAAGGCGAACCTGTCACCTTTGCCGCACCGCTCGATGTCATCGCGCCGGATGCGACACACGAATGGCTGATTGCCGAACTCCTGCGCCGGCTTGACGAAGACGTCGCCGACCTCACCCCCGTCGCGGTCGGCCATCGCGTCGTGCATGGCGGTCAGGATTTTGACGGCCCTGCGCGTGTCACGCCCGAGACAATGGCAAGCATGGCGGCATTGACGCCCCTTGCGCCCTTGCACCAGCCGATGAACCTTGCGGCAATCGAGGCGATCACGGCTGCCGATCCGACCATGCCCCAGGTCGCCTGCTTTGATACCGCGTTCCACCGCACCCAGCCGCGCCTCGCCCAGATGTTCGGCATCCCGCGCGCGCTGACCGAGGAGGGCATCATCCGCTACGGCTTTCACGGGCTCAGCTATGCCTACATCGCCGGCATCCTGCCGGATTTGCTGGGCGAGCGCGCCAATGGCCGCGTTATCGTCGCGCATCTCGGTAACGGCGCAAGCATGTGCGCGATGACAAATCGGCAATCCATTGCGACAACGATGGGTTTTACCGCGCTGGATGGTCTTGTCATGGGCCGGCGCTGCGGCGCGCTTGACCCTGGCGTTGCGCTCCACTTAGCCGAGCAAAAAGGCATGAGCGTCCACCAAATTCACGAACTGCTCTACCGTCAGTCCGGTCTGCTTGGCGTGTCGGGTGTCAGTAATTCAATGCAGGACCTGCAGGCGAGCGACGATCCGAACGCCCGCGAGGCCATCGAGCTGTTCTGCTATCGCGCGCGTCAGCAAATCGGGTCGCTTGCGGCGTCACTCGGCGGGCTTGATGCGCTGATCTTCACGGCGGGAATCGGCGAGCATTCATCCGAAACCCGCGCGGGCATCGCCGGTGATCTCAGCTGGCTGGGTGTTGACATGGACGCCGCCGCGAACGCGCGCGGTGACACCAATTTCCATGCATCCGAAAGCCGTGTCGCACTGCTGAAGCTACGCACCGATGAGGAGCGGGTGATTGCCGATTCCACCCGCGCGCTGCTGTGATTGATCTGTCCGACCCCGGCGAGAAAAACCTTGCGAGCGGCATGCACCGGACCGTTACCGCGCAAGTGACCATCGACAAAATTCTCCACCGGAAACACCATTTCGGCATTACCCGCCTTGCCAATGTGACCGGACTGGACCGCATTGGTGTGCCGGTCGCTCTCGCGATCCGTCCTAATGCGCGTTCGGTTGCGGTCAGTCAGGGAAAGGGCATGACGCTGGCCCATGCCAAGGCGTCGGCATTGATGGAATCGGTCGAAATCTGGCACGCCGAGACGTTTGACAAACCGCTGATCTATTCCAGCTTCGATGACCTTTCGGACCGGCATTCCACAATCAACGTGGGACGCTTGCCGGAAACCGCGAACACGCTTTTCAGCAACACACTGCGGATCCTGTGGGCCGAATCGCACGAGTTGAACAGCGGCGATACCCGCCTTGTACCGTTCGATATGATCCACACCGACTACACTGATGCGGAAATCCCCGGTCACGGCTGCGTGCCGTGCAGCACGAACGGCCTCGCCTCTGGTAATCATATTCTCGAGGCGATCTGTCACGGTATTTGCGAAATGATCGAGCGTGATGCGCTGGCGGTTTGGGATGCCGTGCGGGAACAGGGAATGTCCCTCCGCCGCCTTCTGCCGGACAGCATAGATCACGGGGACTGCCGCGATCTGTTGGCGCAGTTCGACGCGGCCCGACTGGATTGCTATATCTGGGATATGACCACCGATATCGGTATCGCGACGTTCACCGCCGTAATCCGTGAACGCGGCGAGGCGGTCGGTCATCTCGGCCTTGGTTCCGGTACGCACCTTGACCGGGGTATCGCTCTGCGCCGGGCATTGACCGAGGCGGCACAAACGCGGCTTAATTATATCAGCGGCTCGCGCGATGATCTTATGGCCGATGAATATATCACCGAAGGTATGGCGGACAAAAATGCGGCCTTCGAACTGTTTGTCTCTGCGGTGACAAGCGAGCGGTGTTTTTCCGATGTACCGACTCAAACGCACCCGACCCTGCGGGGTGACCTCGATCACCTGCTGGAAAATCTGCTTGCGGCGGGGATGGATGAAGTCGCCGTTGTTGACCTGACCCGCGTCGGTGTCGACATTCCCGTTGTCCGCGTGATCATACCGGGGTTAGAGGCGCCCCATGACGACCCCGCCTACATTCCCGGCCCCCGCGCGCTGGACCCTGCGATATGATCGTCTTTGCCGGACCATCCGTTGCAGGTGCGAAAATCCCGAGCGGTATTGATCTGCGGCCACCGGCCAAACAAGGCGACATTTACCTCGCCAGCTTGGAAAGCCCCGAACCGATCGGCCTGATTGACGGATACTTTGAGGGCGTTCCGGCGGTCTGGCACAAAGAAATTCTGTGGGCGCTGGCCCATAACATTCCGGTGCTTGGCGCATCGAGCATGGGGGCCTTGCGCGCTGCTGAACTCGATCATTTCGGTATGATCGGCGTCGGAGTGATCTACGAGTGCTATCGCGATGGCCTTTACGAAGATGATGATGAGGTGGCCTTGCATCATGCGCCGCCGCAGGTAGGCTATGCGCCGCTAAGTGTGGCGATGGTCAACATTCGCGCGACAATCAGCGCGGCGGTTTCAGAAGGCGTTTTAACGGCGGAGCATGGCGAACAGGCGGTTGATGCCGGAAAATCGCTCTTTTACGGCGACCGCCTGTGGCCGCGGGTTTTGCGTGATTTGCCTGAATCTGCCTCGGGCGCGATGACCGCTTGGTTGCCCGACAACGAGGTTGACCAGAAACAGCGCGATGCGTTGGGTTTGTTGGATCGGATGGCACGCGGAGTCGTTATGGGGGCCTCGGTTCCTCATGTTGAACCGTTTACATTCGAACATACCCGCCTATGGGACAGTGCGGTCCAGCAATGGGAGCAGGCCGCGAAACTGCGCAAAACCTCCGGTCAGGGCGTTCACCTCTTGGGTGATGACCAAACACAATTTTGACGGTATGATTGTATCGGTCGCTTGTTCAGGCGACCCGAGGTGTCAGGTCAAAGTGCGAGTAAGTGTGTATGGACGGAACCCGTTTCAGGCTTTATCCGCAACCCGGTTTTCTCGACAGCTTTGCTGAACCTGAAATCGTTTTTGTTTCATCTCCGCCCGGGTCGATTTCTGCCGGACCGGCGGATGACCGGATGTATACGCTGTTTCCCGTGGGCAAGTCAGAGCCATACGGATTCGCCGCGAATCCGGGCGAGGATGCCCTTGCCCCGCCTTGGCGCGGCGACATCCTCCCGCCGCCTGAACCGGACGCTCAAGGACATTTTGACTATCTTGAACCCGGTACGCCCCAGTTCGAGGCGGCGCATTTATTCGGCTGCGTCCGCTTTGTGCTTGATATTTGGGAGGGGTATTTCGGACGGCGCTTGCCGTGGCACAGTGAAAAGCATTTCGACCGGATCGAACTGAGCATTTTGCCGTCACTGGATAACGCCTATTCGGGATACGGATTTATCGAGGTCGGCGGTGATCGCAAGCACGGCGCCTACGTTCCGTTCAGCCTCAACTTTGATGTGATTGCCCACGAAGTCGGGCACGCGCTGATATATGCCGAAGTCGGCGTACCTGATCCGGAGGCCCCGCAGGGTGAATATTTCGGCTTCCATGAAAGCGCGTCCGATCTTGTGGCGCTGCTTTCCTCGCTGCATTTTGACTCTGTTTTGGACAATTTTCTCAAGGCGACACGCGGCAACCTCTATGTGTTGAACGAGGTCAGCCGTATGGCCGAATTGTCAGATAACGCGCAAATCCGAATTGCGGCAAACGACGTCAGGCTCGGTGAATTTGTCAACGGCTGGACCAAAGAACACAAACTCTCCGAGCCTTTGACCGGCGCTTTTTTCGACAGCTTCGTTGATCTTTTTCACGAATGTTTGCTGGATCGCGGCGCCATCAGCCGGAAAGTCGAGGAAATGTCGGATCACCTGCTCGCAACGCCTGAATACGGTCCGGTTATGCAGGCGTATTTTGACGAGGCGTATGACCGTGCGCCCGACCAGTTCCGCAAGGCGCTCATTGATGCGCGGGATATTCTCGGGACGTTTCTGGCCGATACGTGGCAACGCCTCAATCGCAATGATCTGACCTATGCAGACGTTGCCGAGGCGTTTTTGGATGTCGAGCATGAACATACCGGAGGCCGCTATACACAGATGTTTTCGCAGAACTTCGCGATGCGGGACATCGGCATGGTCAAGGTCGGGCCGCAACTGGCCCCGCTGGACGAGCACAGCCATGCGAATTCGATCCGAACTCAACTTCCTGTAGACTGATCTCAATGATCAATCTATTATGTCGTGTGATTTCAAAGTTATTGGGTAAGGGTATAGTATGACTGAATCGCTGTTAAGCGCATCGAATATCACGTTGTTCGGACGTGTTGTCGAAGACCTCTCAGTGGGTGGAACCAAGACGCCACCCGAAGCGCCGAAGGGCATCGTTTCCGAACTCCAAGAGGCGCTGGACAATCGCGTCGGGGCAAAGGCGTCGCCGGACAAGGCCAAGTTTGCCCGCGTCTACGGCTTCAGCTATGGCGGCGTTTATCACGAGATTTTGCGTCCGATGCTGTTCCTCGTCCACGGCGACGGCGTTGCCTCCAAATCGGTCAAACAGCCCGGACCGGATACCGAGGACAGCCCCTTTTACGGCGATCTTCGTGCATGGGCCTATGACCATTCCGAATACACGATCCGTCTCGATGTGGACTCGGGCCGGTTTGAGCAGGTGTTGCTGGAACTGATCGGTGATGAGGCCCTGATCCAAGCGTCTCGTCATTCGGTTTCCGGTTCGCGCGTTTCTGGCTCCCGCGTCTCAGGATCTCGCGTTTCAGGGTCGCGTGTTTCGGGCTCCCGCGTTTCAGGTTCGCGTGTGTCCGGCTCTCGAATTGACGGCGATTAAAGCCATCGGGTGAATGATGCGCAGCGGCTGATCGTTTATCAACGGGTCAGCCGCTGCTCCCGAATTTTCCCTTTTTTGACGGAAATCCGGCGCGCACCAATCCTTCGAAAAAGTGCTCGGAATCCTCTGCAAACTTGTCAGGTTGGATTGACGCCCATTGGTCCACATCGAAATTCGGGTGCGCGGCGATGATCCGGTCAACCTCGGCCCGAGCCTCTTCCTTTTTCCCTAAAAAGGCATAGCTCGCCGCCAGCAGGCGTCTTCCCTCGGTCGGATTCTGCATCTGCTTGATTGTGACGATGACGTCCTCATAGCGTTTCAGATTGAAATACGCCCCGCCCAGATTCCAGATATACTGATCCGGATAAAACGGATTCAGCTTCATCGCCTTTTGCAGTTGGACAATCGCATCCTCGGACCGTCCGGAATGCGCCATGGCGTCGGCCATGTCCGACATAAGGTCGGCGTCGTTCGGGTTCAGTTGCAGTGCCCGTTCATAGGCGGTCAGTGCCGCATCGTTTTCCTTTCGATAAAGGTGCGCGAAACCCAGTTCGCCGTAACCGCGCGCGTCCGACCCATCCAGTTCGACCGCAACGCGGGCAAGATCGAACGAGTTGCTCAAGGCCAGTTCCGGCTCGAGCGTCCAGTTATACCGCCACTCCAGATTCAGCGTCCTCGATTTGGCAGAGATCGCACGGGCATACCGCGAATCCGCGCTTAGCGCCGCATTATAAAGCCCGCGCGCCTGCAGGACGTCTGCCTTGGTATAGCGGACAACATGGCTTTGCCCCTTCAGGACGAACCCGTAAGCCTCAAGATTATCCGGCGGTAACATCCGCAACCGCTCGCCTTCCGATGCCTGAATTTTTGCGGCAGTTGCCGAGACGATAATCTGGGTGATCTCGTCCTGCAGATCGAACAAGTCCTCGACATCGCGGTTATACTGCTCGCCCCAAATTGTCTTTTCGCGCAAGGCGTCGAGCAGTTGAAGCGTCACGCGGATACGCGACCCGGATTTTCGCACACTCCCCTCGACCACGTACCGCACGCCAAGTTCGCGGCCAATATTCGCCGCCGGTATCGCCTTGTCGCGATAAACATAAGCCGACCCGCGCGCGATGACGAAAAACTCGTGAAAGCGCGACAGGTTGGTTGTGATGTCTTCGGTCAGACCCTCTGCAAACCAGCTTTCTGTCGGGTCACTGCCCTGAAAGCTGAATGGCAGGACGACAATCGACTGGTCGCGTGCGATCTCCTGAGCGGGGATCACACGGTCATGGCGCAGGCCGGTCGTCATTGCCGCGCTGGTCGGATCCTCATGGACCTGAAAAACATCAATAGACTTTTCGATATTCTTGAACTCGTGGGCGCCGAGGTATTCATATCCGAAGCTGAGGCCCGCACTCACACGCTCGTAGACAGCACCCGAGATGCAGATCCGCCCCGGCTGGGCGAACCCCTCGATACGCGACGCGACATTGATGCTGTCACCGCTGAGTTCGGTGTCATCGACGAGTATCTCGCCGTGATTGATGCCGATACGGAACCAGATCTGGCGGCCGCTTTCAATACCGTCATTCATATCCCGCAGGCGCTTTTGAATGGCGACCGCGAAGGACACGCAGTCTTCGGTATCGTCAAAAACCAGAAAGACCCCGTCACCTGCAATATCGACCAGTTCACCGTTAAACGCCCCGAACATCTCGCGAAAAACCGAGATGCGTGCTCTGACCGCCAAAGCGGTATTCAGCTCGTCCCGCGACATCATCTTGCTGTAATTGGCGACGTCCGCAAACAGGATCGCAACCCGCCGTCGCCCGAGCATTGGTTCAGCAGAATCAGACATTGAAAAACCGGACCATCATGGAACGACACGGCGGGGGGTGATGACGACCTGTGAAGATTTGGCCCGTGTCTTGGCGAGGGTATCGCGGATGGCTGTCCAGTCGCTTTTCAACAATCCGACCTGCACCATGTCTTTGCGCGCGCCGTTCGAGTACGACGCCTCGCGCAGTCGGCCCTCTTCCTTAAAGCCGAGTTTCGAGGTGATTGCGCGCGTAGCATGATTGTCTTCCCGAAAAACTGTTGTCAGCCGGTGCAACCGCAGTTTGTCAAATGCTATATTTATCACGGACATCGCCATCGCGACTGCAAGGCCCTTGCCGCGCATTTTTTGACCGACAAAGATCGGAACCACAGCATCCCCATGGATATAGTTTATGGATTGCAGACCGCATAGCCCTGCCGGCCCGTGCTGTTCGTTCTCGACCAGATACCACAAGGCGCGTGGCGGGTCGGAATAGGTCAGCGCGGTCTTCCACGACTCGCGTCTGTATTCGGTACTGACGGGGACAGGAAGGTTCCGCTCGAAAAACGCGACATCTTCGAAATCCATGAACCAGTCGGCAATCCGGTCCAGATCTTCCAGACCCATCGCCCTCAGGAAAAACTCGGTGTTATCGTCAGATGACATTGCTTTGCAGCCCCCCACAAACGTGTTTCGCCGCTATAGTGTATCCATTTTTCTGGTTCGTGCTAGGCGTGTCTTGCGGTTGCACATGCCTGATTTGCGCGTCCTACATAACCGCGCCGATTTGCCATGGCACGAACTCGTAATCGCCAAGGCCCTGAGCCTCGGATTTGGTCTGCTCGCCCGAGGCCACGCGCAGCAGATGCTCGTAAATCTCGCGCCCGACCTGCTCAAGGCTGGCTTCACCGGACAGAATACGTCCCGCGTCAACGTCCATGTCCTCGATCATGCGGTGATACATATCGGAATTGGTCGCGATTTTTAGCGACGGAGCAGGCTTTGCGCCAAACGCAGAACCGCGCCCCGTGGTAAAAGTAACAAGGTTGCAACCGCTGGCAATTTGTCCGGTCACGCTGGCCGGATCATAGCCGGGGCTGTCCATGAAGGTGAAGCCCTTTGCCGTGACCGGCTCGGCGTATTTGTAAACACCGGTCAGCGGCGTTGTCCCGCCCTTTGCGGCTGCGCCCAGAGACTTCTCCAGAATGGTGGTCAGGCCGCCCTTCTTGTTGCCGGGAGACGGATTGTTATCCATCGAGCCTTTGTTGCGCGCGGTGTAATCTTCCCACCAGTCGATCAGATCGACGAGCCGCCTGCCTATCTTTTCGTCAACAGCGCGGCGGGTCAGCAAATGCTCTGCGCCATAGATTTCCGGCGTCTCGGCAAGTACGCCCGTTCCGCCCTGCGCCACCAGCAAATCGCAAGCGTATCCAAGCGCGGGGTTTGCCGTGATACCCGACCACGCATCCGAACCGCCGCACTGCAAAGCAACCATCAGGTCGGACGCGGGGCAGGGGGTGCGCGTGGCTTCATTGGCGAGCGGCAGCATTGCGCGGACTTTCTCGACACCGATCTCGATTGTGCGGCGCAGGCCAGCGACATCTTGTATGTTCATCGCATGGAACAGAGGACCGTTTTTGATACCCCACGCTTCCAACAGCCAGTCGATCTGGTTCATCTCACAGCCGAGGCCGACCATGAGGACGCCCGCGATATTAGGGTGGCGCGCATAGCCCCACATCACCCTCTGCAGGGCCTCGAATCCCTCGCCATCTCCGGCCATGCCGCAGCCTGTTCCGTGGACAAACGCTGTCACGCCATCGACATTGGGATAGTTGGCAAGTTCTTCGGGGCCGAAGGCGCTTGCTATCTGGCGCGCTGCGGTCGCCGAGCAGTTCACGCTGGTAATAACCGCGATATAGTTGCGGGTTCCGACTTTGCCGTTTTCGCGCTGATAACCCATGAATGTGTCTTGCTGAGCAGCAGGCGCGACGGGGCGAAGGTCGGTGGCGAACGCATAGTCAAAGTCGGTGCTTCGGAACTCGACGTTATGTGTATGAACATGCGCTCCGGCGGGAATGTCTTCGGAGGCATAGCCGATAATCTGCGCGTATTTTCGAATTGCCACACCCTTAGACATCGCCTCGGTCGCCACTTTGTGCCCGCGTGGGATCATGGCGGTCGTGGTGATGCCCTCGACGCTCGCGCCGACTTCGAGGGGCCGAATTGCCGTTACAACGGTATCCGAGGGATCAAGGCGAACAGCGTCGGTCATGGTGTTCCTTTGGACAATGGGCTAGGCGCAATAGGGTGCATCGCTTTGCCAGCGATGTATCGGAATGTGTGGTTGAGTGGCAAGGCGTGTCCGTGCCTCCTCCCATGCCCGGCGCATTTCGCGCCAGTCGCGGATTTCGGCGTCGGGGTTCGCGGCGCTGCGCACAACAAATTCAGGAAAGTGACTGCGCCCTGTCGGCTCGCCTGTTCGGTTATAGCGAATGTCGAACGACCAGCGGAACTTGTCAGTCTGATTGGTCAGCGAGCCATGGGGCGTCAACGGGTGAAAAATCACCACCCCTCCAGCGCGGACGGGCAGGGGAAGGGCTTTGCTTTCATCAATGAACCCGTCGGCAATCCCGGTTTGAGTACGCGGACAATGGGGCAGCATATCCGCTGGCCCGTCGCGTGGGATGACTTGCAGGCAACCATTTTCAGGCGTTGCATCCGTGACCGCGCACCAGACAGTGACCATGTTCGTCTGATCCGCTTCTTCCAAAGCGACGGCACGATCCTGATGCCAGTCTGTTGCGGTAATATGCGCCCGTACTTCGGTATCATTCAGGTTTGTCGCCGGAGGCTTCAGGCGGATATGCTGGATTGGGTTCGATGTGATTTCCGGCCCGATCAAGTCTTCAACCATATCGAGCATCCGCTCGCCCGTGATGAGATTGAACACCGCAGGGCCAAAATACATGGGCGTATCCGCGCTGATCTCATCGCCCGGCAAGGAACAATCCATCGGCTGAAACCAATCGCATCCCGCTTGATAAGCCGCCAGAAGTCTCGG
>CALGNW010000205.1 GCA_937958345.1 uncultured Neomegalonema sp.
CGGGTGCGGGTGGATGGTTAACGCAATGTCCTGAGCGTCCGCGCCCATCTCAATCGCGAGCGCAGCCTCGGCAATCAAATCACCCGCCGACGATCCGACAATACCCGCACCGACGATGCGATGGGTGTCAGGATCAAACAGCACCTTGGTAATCCCTTCGTCGCGGCCATTGGCGAGCGAACGGCCGGAGGCCGCCCATGGGAAAACGCCCTTTTCGACCTTGATGCCCTGCTCCTTGGCCTGCAACTCGGTCAGCCCGACCCATGCCACTTCGGGGTCGGTATAGGCGACCGAAGGAATGACCTTTGCGTCAAAGGCAGATTTATGCCCGGCGCATACTTCGGCGGCAACCTTGCCCTCATGCACCGCCTTATGCGCCAGCATCGGCTGGCCGATAATATCGCCGATAGCAAAGATGTGAGGTACATTGGTCCGCATTGTTTTATCGGCGGCAATGAACCCGCGATCATCAACATCAACGCCTGCGGCCTCGGCATTCAGTTTTTTGCCGTTCGGTATCCGGCCAACGGACACAAGAATCCGGTCATAGGTTTTGCCGAAGTTTTCGCCCTTGTCATCCTCGAATGTGACCTTCAGCCCGTTCTTCTGGGCCTTTACATCGGTCACTTTGGTTTTGAGGAAGACTTCTTTGTATTTCGGATCGTTGATCTTGCGCCAGGGTTTGACCAGGTCAGGGTCCGCTCCGGCCATCAGACCGTCGAGCAATTCAACAACGGTAATTTCAGAGCCGAGCGCCTGATATACCGTTGCCATTTCCAACCCGATAATGCCGCCGCCGATTACAAGCAACTTCTTGGGCACTTCAGCAAGTTCGAGCGCGCCCGTCGAATCCATAACGCGCGGATCATCATGCGGGATAAACGGCAGATGCACAGGTTCGGAACCCGCCGCGATGATCGCCTTGTCAAAGCTGATCGTCTTCGTGCCGTCCTTGCCGTTGACGGTAATCATATTCGGGCCGTCGAATTTACCGTCGCCATGAACGACAGTAACCTTCCGCGCCTTTGCCAGCCCGGACAAACCTCCGACCAGCTTGCTGACGATACCGTCTTTCCAGCCGCGCAGTTTATCAAGGTCCACCTTGGGCTTGGCAAAAGTAATGCCATGGGCGCCCATATCCTCGGCCTCGGACATAACCTTGGCCGAATGCAGCAGAGCCTTTGACGGGATACAGCCGACATTCAGGCAGACGCCGCCCAGCACATCCCAACGCTCGATCAGAACAACCTTCAGGCCCAGATCGGCGGCACGGAACGCGGCGGTGTACCCACCGGGACCAGCACCAAGCACGACGACCTCGGCATGAATATCGCCCTGCGCCTTTGCCCCGCCCGCGACGGAATTTTCCTTGGGGATATTGGCAACTTCTTTCGGAGGATCAGCGGCAGGCGCATCGCCTGCGCCTTCAACCTCGAGCGACAGCAGAACGCTGCCCTCGGCAACTTTATCGCCCTCTTTTACCTTCAGCGATTTGACAACACCCGCCTTCGGCGACGGCACATCCATCGCGGCCTTGTCACTTTCCAGCGTGACCAACGGGTCTTCGGCACTAACGGTATCGCCCTCGGCAACATGAATTTCGATAATCGGAACGCTGTCGAAATCGCCAATATCAGGGACTTTGATGTCTTCGGTCGCCATCGGTTTTCCCCTTATAGGATAATGTTGCGAATATCGCTGATCGCTTCTTTCAGTGTCACACAAAAGCGCGCCGCCAACGCGCCATCAATCGCACGGTGGTCATAACTGAGCGACAGCGGCAGCATATTGCGCGGTTTGAACTTGCCCTTCTCGGCGTCCCAGACGGGGGCCATTTTCGACCGGGTTACACCGAGGATTGCGACTTCCGGCGCATTTACGATCGGCGTGAACGACGTGCCGCCAATGCCGCCGAGCGATGAAATCGTAAAGCTCGCGCCCTGCATGTCGCCGCCCTTCAGCTTGCCATCACGGGCAGCTGCGGACAACTCGCCCAGTTCCTTGGAAATCTCGACGATACCCTTGCGGTCTGCGTCTTTGATCACCGGAACCATCAGGCCGTTCGGCGTATCCGCCGCAAAACCGATATTGCAATAGTGCTTGCGGATCAGCTTGTCACCGTCTGGGTGTAGCGAAGCGTTGACCTCCCAATGCTCGCGCAATGCCTTGACCGAAGCCTTGATCAGGAATGATAGCAGCGTCACGCGATAGCCCTGCGTCTTGGCCTTCGTGTCCATCTCTTTGCGGAACTTGTCGGTTTCGGTGATGTCCGCCTCTTCGTTATGCGTCACGTGCGGAATGTTGAGCCATGAGCGATGCAGTGCAGGGCCGGAAATTTTTTGAATCCGGCTCATCTCGACGTCTTCGATCTTTCCGAACTTGGAAAAATCTATCGCCGGGATCGGTGGAATGCCCATGCCGCCCGCAGCGGGAGCCGCACCGGCAGACCCGCCATTACCCGCAAGGTGACGCTTTAGGTCATCCCGGGTGATGCGGCCTTTTTCGCCCGTACCGGACACTTGATTGAGGTCAACTTCCAACTCGCGCGCGGCGCGGCGCACGGACGGCGAAGCATGCGCGGTCGAGAAATCGGAAAAGTCGGCCTTGCCAGCCAACGGATAGACACGGTCGGGAATATCAACGCCCGCATTGCCCGGTTGCGGCTGTGCGCCGCCGCTGCTGGCTGGTGCAGCCGGAGCAGGCGCTGCTTTCGCCGCCGCCGGGGCAGCCTTTTCCTCGGCCTTCGGAGCAGGTTTTTCCTCGGCTGCCGCAGGTGCGTCGGCATCGACGACAATAATCAGCGAGCCTTCTTTGACTTTGTCGCCAACGGCAACTTTCAACTCTTTGACGGTTCCGGCAATCGGCGACGGCACATCCATTGCCGCCTTGTCACTTTCAAGCGTCACAAGCGGGTCTTCGGGACTGACGGTATCACCGACAGCAACGTGAATTTCAATGACCGGCACTTCATCGAAGTCGCCAATATCGGGGACTGTTACGTCTGTCGCCATGTGGAATCTTCCTTTGTCCCGGTCGTCAAATTGGAAAGTGCCCCGCCCCCGGCGCGGCGTCTAGAAATAGAAATGGCCCTGCCGGCTAAAGCAGGGCCGCGCGCCCTAAACCCGCATGGGGTTCGGCTTGTCGGCGTCGATGCCGTATTTCTCAATCGCCTTTGCCACCGTCTTACTGTCCGACTTGTTCTCGTCGGCCAGCGCCCGCAGCGCCGCGACAGCAATGAATCGCTTGTCGATTTCAAAGAACTCACGCAGCTTTGCCCGATAATCCGAGCGCCCGTATCCATCGGTTCCGAGCACCTTGAACGTGCCGGGGACGAAGGCGCGAATTTGATCGGCAAAGCTGCGCATATAGTCCGTCGATGCGACCACCGGATCATCACCCTGCGACTGGATACATTGCGTGATGTAAGGAACCTTAGGTTCTTCAAGCGGATTGAGCAGATTGAAACGCTCGCAGTCCAATGCGTCGCGGCGCAACTCGGTGAAGCTGGTCACGCTCCAGACATCGACGCGAACCCCGAAATCTTTCTCAAGCATCTCTGCGGCCTCAAGCGACTCGCGCAGGATCGCGCCCGACCCCATCAACTGAACCTTATGGCCCTTTTTCTTCTTGGATTTGCGCAGCAGGTACATCCCCTTTCGGATGCCCTCTTCCGCGCCCTCCGGCATATCGGGATGGCCGTAATTTTCGTTCATCACCGTCATGTAGTAAAAAACGTCTTCCTGTTCCTGCACCATACGGCGCAGGCCATCCTGCACGATCACAGCAACTTCGAACTGGAAGGTCGGATCGTAGGAAATGCAGTTCGGGATCATCGCCGATATCAGGTGGCTGTGACCGTCTTCGTGCTGCAAGCCCTCGCCGTTCAGCGTTGTGCGGCCCGACGTGCCGCCGATCATAAACCCGCGCGCGCGCATGTCGCCCGCCGCCCATGCCAGATCGCCGATGCGCTGAAATCCGAACATCGAATAATAGATGTAGAACGGGATCATCTGGACGTTAGACGTCGAATAGGCCGTCGCCGCAGCAATCCAGCTTGCCATCGCACCGGCCTCGTTGATGCCTTCCTGCAGCATCTGGCCGTCGGTACTTTCTTTATAGTACATCAGTTGGTCGGCATCTTCGGGCTTATAAAGCTGCCCGACCTGACTGAAAATTCCGAACTGGCGGAACATGCCCTCCATACCGAAAGTGCGGCTTTCGTCCGGCACAATCGGCACAACCCGTTTACCGATAATCTTGTCACGCAGCAGCGTATTGAGACAGCGGACGAACGCCATTGTCGTCGAAATCTCACGGTCACCCGACGATTTCATCAACGCACCGAATTTCTCCAGCCCCGGAACCTCAAGACTTTCATCCGTCTTCATGCGGCGGTTCGGCAGATACCCGCCAAGCGCCTTGCGGCGTTCGTGCAGATAATTGTCCTCGGGCGACCCCTTCTCAAATTTGATCAGCTTAAGGTCTTCAATGTCTTTCCGGCTCAGGTCCAGCGTAAAGCGGTCGTGAAACTGTTGCAGGTCATCGACGCCCATTTTCTTTTGCTGGTGCGTGATGTTCTGCGCTTCGCCGGCATTGCCCATGCCGTAACCCTTGACGGTCTTGGCAAGGATCAGCGTCGGCTCGCCCTTGTGGTGAATTGCGGCGTTATAGGCGGCAAACACCTTACGCGGATCGTGACCGCCGCGCGTCAGCTTCCAGATCTTCGCATCGTCCCAATCGGCAACCATTGCCGCCGTTTCGGGATAGCGGCCAAAGAAGTTTTTACGGATGTAATCGCCGTCCTTGGATTTGAAATCCTGATATTCGCCGTCGACACATTCCTCCATCAACTGGCGAAGCATACCGCTGGAGTCTTTGGCTAACAGTTCATCCCAACCGGTTCCCCACAGGCATTTGACGACGTTCCAGCCCGCGCCTCGGAAATCGCCCTCCAGTTCTTGCACGATTTTTCCGTTACCGCGCACGGGGCCGTCAAGGCGCTGAAGGTTACAGTTGATAACAAAAATCAGGTTGTCGAGCTTTTCGCGGCCAGCAAGTGAAATCGCGCCAAGGGATTCCGGTTCGTCCATCTCGCCATCGCCCATGAAGGCCCAGACATGACGGTTGTCGGTTTCAGCCAGACCGCGCCCCTGCAGGTATTTTAGAAAGCGCGCCTGATAAATCGCCATCAGCGGGCCAAGGCCCATCGAGACTGTCGGAAACTGCCAATAATCCGGCATCAGCCACGGATGCGGATAGGAACTGATCCCGTTGCCGTCGGCCTCTTGCCGGAAATTCAAAATCTGATCTTCGGTCATGCGCCCTTCGAGGTACGAACGCGCATAGATGCCGGGTGCGGAATGGCCCTGAATAAACACCAAATCGCCACCATGGCCTTCATGCTCGGCATTCCAGAAATGCATAAAGCCGGTGTCATAGAGCGTCGCGGCGGACTGGAAGCTGGCGATGTGTCCGCCCAGTTCCGAACTTTCCTTGTTCGCCTTGAGAACGACCATCGCCGCATTCCAGCGGATTGCGGACCTGATCTTTTTTTCCAGCTCGCGGTCGCCCGGATGGTCGGGTTGCTGTTCGGTGGGGATCGTATTGAAGTATGCCGTGTTACGGGCAAACGGAACATGCGCACCGTTCCGGCGGGCCACGTCAACAGCAGCCTCCAGCAAGTCATCTGCGCGTCCCGAACCCTCGAACGCTATTACAGATTCTATCGCGTCCTTCCATTCTTCGGTTTCCTGTGGATCGGAATCGACGCGATCAGACATAGAAAGCTCCTCGCTGGGTATTATGTTGGGTAAAGTTCTATCGCGCGAATTGTTCCCTGCAAGGGCTTCATTGGTATGCCAGTCATTTAGACCGAATCTGACGAAAGACCGCAAACATCAAAAATATAGTTTCCCGCTGAAACTGTCAGCAACAGCGAAAATTACCATCGTGCCCGAATGGTTAGCGGTTTTTCCGCACGAATCGGGCTGACACGTTGCCATCGCCGCTCTCAAATGGACCCCACTCCAGCAAAACAGAGAGGCGGATATGTCCATCGTTTACACTCCTGTCCCGACCGGCATTGCAGATCACTTGCGAAAAGGAAAACCTGACAGTTACGGCCTTTTGCCCGAAACCCAAGTTTCGGATGGCGGCAGCAATCCGTGCCGACATTGTCTGAAGATGATCCCGGAAGGGGAACCATTTCTGGTGGTCGCTCACCGACCCTTTGATACGCTCAACCCTTATACCGAAACGGGACCGATATTTCTCTGTAAGACTCCGTGCGAGAGGCCGTCGGATTTAACTGCCAAACCCGAAACCATGAATAGTCCAACCTATATTGTTCGAGGATATGACCGGAACGAGAGGATCGTGTACGGCACGGGCAGCGTCATCGCGACGCCGGATATTCAGGAGCGGGCTGCGACATTGTTCCGCGACGAGAGCATCGCGTTTATCCATGTAAGGTCGGCGAGCAATAACTGCTTTCACGTCAGGATCGACCGAAGCGGCATGCCGTCTGATTGACAGCCGCCGCAGATATCTCGCACGGCAAATACAAAAACGGCCCGCCGATAGGGCGGACCGTTCATGTTTATCAATGCCGGAAATGGCGTGAAGGTCAGGCGCGCTCGACACACATTGCGACACCCATGCCGCCGCCGATGCAGAGAGTCGCGAGGCCTTTTTTGGCGTCACGGCGCTGCATTTCAAAAAGCAGCGTATTGAGAATACGCGCGCCCGATGCACCGATAGGGTGACCAATGGCAATCGCGCCGCCATTGACGTTGACCTTATCGGTATCCCAGCCAAGCTCTTTATTCACCGCACAAGCCTGTGCCGCGAAGGCTTCATTGGCCTCGACAAGATCAAGCTCGTCTTTGGTCCAGCCTGCTTTTTCCAGCGCTTTTTGCGAAGCACTGATTGGACCCGCGCCCATGATGGCCGGGTCAAGTCCTGTGCTGGCCCA
>CALGNW010000206.1 GCA_937958345.1 uncultured Neomegalonema sp.
CGCCTCGAAAACGATCTTGGCCAGCGGTCCCTCGGGGCCGGTATCCACGGTTTTCGTCGACAGTTCCAGGATCACGAACACCGCAACAGCGATGAAGGCAAAGGCGGCATAGCTGCCGAACCGGCGGTTCTGGACACTGACCCCCCGGCGTTTCCAGCGGTTTTCACGGCGCATGCTGCGCGGTTTGGCCGGACGCGCACTTTTGACACTGCGCTTTTTCGGCGCGGGTGCTGGCGCGGCTTCCGGTGCTGGCTCGACGTCAGGGACTGTTAAGGTTGTATTCATACCGTCGCCATCGCAAGGGCCGTGCCGTAATTCGTTCATCCCCCGATCAACGCCTCCCAGTCCGCTTCGGTCAGAATGGTCACGCCCAGCTCTTCGGCTTTTTTAAGCTTTGATCCCGCCTTTTCGCCCGCCAGCAGATAATCCGTCTTGGCCGAGACCGATCCGCTGACCTTCGCCCCGGCCGCCTCGGCCCGCGCCTTGGCCTCTGATCGGCTTATTCTTTCCAGCGTACCGGTGATGACCAGCGTTTTTCCGGCCAGCGCGCCCTCCTGTGCGGCGGGTTCCGCGTCCTCGACACGGACATGCGACAGCAGAGCATCGAGACTTTCGCGGTTATGCCCCTCGCCGAAAAACGCTGCCATTGCATCCGCCAGCGCCTCTCCGACGCCGTCCACACTCAACAGCGCCTCGCGCGCGGGCGCGTCTCCGGCTGCCATCGCCTCCATCGCGGCCCGCAACGCGTCCCAGCTTGTATAGGTCCGCGCCAGCAAGGCGGCTGTGCCCTCGCCCACATGCCGGATTCCGAGCGCAAACAAGAACCGGTCCAGCGGCAGAACCCGGCGGGCGTCAATCGCACGGAACAGCTTTTCCGCCGATTTCGCGCCCCAGCCCTCTTTGCTTTTCAGGGCCTGCAGGGCGTCACCGCCGAATCTCTCCTCCAGCGTATAAATATCCGCCGCCTGTTTGATCCAGCCGTCCGCCCAAAACGTCTCGGCCTGTTTTGCGCCCAGCCCGTCTATATCCGCCGCATTGCGCGAGACGAAATGCTTCAGCCGCTCGACCGCCTGCGCCGGACAGATCAGCCCGCCGACACAGCGGCGCACAGCCTCGCCCTCCTCGCGCACCGCATCCGACCCGCATTCGGGACACACATCCGGAAACACGAACGGCGCGGAATCCTCGGGGCGTTTAGACAAATCCACATCGACGACCTTGGGGATCACATCACCGGCGCGATAAACCTGCACGGTATCGCCCGCCCGCAAATCGCGGCCCTCGCGGATCGGCTCGCCCTTACCGCCGATTCCCCTGATATAATCTTCGTTGTGCAGCGTCGCATTCGACACCACCACACCGCCGACCGTCACCGGGCGCAGCTTGGCCACGGGCGTCAGCGACCCCGTGCGCCCGACCTGAATGTCGATCTCCTCCAGAACGGTCGTCGCCACCTCGGCGGCAAACTTATGCGCAATCGCCCATCGCGGCTCGCGCGACCGAAACCCCAGCCGCGCCTGTAAATCCAACCCGTCCACCTTGTAGACAACGCCGTCAATGTCATAGCCCAGCCCCGCGCGATCCGCCCCCAATCCCGCATGATAGGCCAGCATATCTTCGACCGACGCGCACCGCGCCATACGCGGGTTCACGGTCAGACCCCAGCGCCCCATCGCCGCGATCATCCCGGTCTGGGTTTTTGCCGGAACCGCCGTCACATCGCCCCAGCCATAGGCAAAAAACCGCAGCGGCCTTGTTTTGGTGATCTCAGAATCAAGCTGCCGCAACGATCCGGCGGCGGCGTTACGCGGATTGGCAAACACCCTGCCCGTCTCGGCCATGCGGGCGTTCAGCGCGGCGAAATCTTCGTGAGACATGTACACTTCGCCGCGCGCCTCGAACACCTCCGGCACATCATCGCCCGCCAGTTCGTGCGGAATATCGCCAATGGTGCGCGCATTCTCGGTCACATTCTCGCCGGTGCGTCCGTCGCCGCGCGTCGCCGCCTGCACCAGCCTACCGTTTTCATAGCGCAGCGACAGCGCCAGCCCGTCAATCTTCGGTTCGGCGGTAAAGGCCAGCGGCGCATCCGCCGCAATGCTGAGGAATTTGCGCACGCGGTCGGCAAAATCCTGCACATCCTCCGGCTCGAATGCATTGCCCAGCGACAACATCTGCACCGCATGCGAAACCTTCGCAAACCCGTCCGCCACCGGCGCACCCACCCGATGCGACGGGCTGTCCTCGCGGATCAGATCAGGATGCGCCGCCTCGATCGCCGCATTCCGCCGCCGCAGAGCATCATAGTCGCCGTCACTGATTTCGGGGGCATCGTCGGTGTGATAGCGTGCGTCGTGTCTGGCGATTTCTGCGGCCAGCCGCGCCAGTTCGGCCTGCGCCTGCTCCACGGTCAGCGCCTCAATATCCTGCTCCGCCATCTCGCCCTCCGAACCCGCGCCGCCGCGCGCCTGCCTGCCCCGTCATAGCGCAGCAGGGCCGCGCGGTTCAAAATCATTTCGCCAAAACGCACACCGACCCCTGACCCGTAAAGGCCAAGGGAGACAACAACAGCATAAAGGACACCGGTCAGGAGGTATCGTGCGGCGCACGGCATTGCCGCGCCAGCACATGACAATTCCACAAAACCGTATCGACTTCGCGTTCTTCGTCGGATCGGCCCTTCGCCCGATGACCGGGCGGCAAATGCACACGCATGACGCCGACACCGGACAAACGCGGCGACAACTTGCGCCGCGCCTCGGCCCGCTTCAGACGCTTTGCCTGCTTATCCAAGTCGCCCAGCGCATCCAGCGCCGCATTCAACCGCGCGCACAGCGCCGCCGCATCCACCCAGTCATCGGGCTGTACGGCTGATTTTTCCGGCTCGGGCGTATACGGCCCGTCAGAGCCATCAAGAAAAAATATGCGCGGTCCGGGTCCCTTTGGTTTCTGTTTGCGTTCGCCGCGCGCCGTCTTGCGCCGGTCAAACAACGGGAAAGAACGCCGTTTCAGACGATCCTCCGAACGCGGAATTTTCCGGTCCGGCGCCGGTCTGCGCACATATTCAGGCGTCGGCAAAAAACGCGCCTTCATCAAAATCAACCGCCGCAGCGCCGCCTCGGCCGGGCCGAGCAAACGCAGAACCGTCAGGCGCACGCGCTGTTGAACAAACCCGACAGTCCCGCCTTGTTCGACCCCGACCACAGCCATCATCCCGGCCAACAGCCGCAGCAGCGCGAGGCGGTTCACCTCTATGGCCGTGTCGATATTCATGCGGACAGCGTCTCTCCGGTTGCGTTCAGTGATTTGAACATAAAGTGAACAAATAGAATTTGTCAACCCCGACCGCACAGCCCCCGCAATGCGATTGCGCCCCGCCCCCGCATCGGCTATCAAAGCCCCAACGCACCCATAGCTCAGCTGGATAGAGCGCTGCCCTCCGAAGGCAGAGGTCGCAGGTTCGAATCCTGCTGGGTGCGCCAATCATTTCAATGGCTTAGTATTTTGAGTTTAGTCAGCGCCACCGGTGCATCAGAATTGTCCACACTCCGCACACGAAATGCGTCAACAGGTGCTTCGCCGGAGAATGATTGGTCAATATCAGGCGACTTTAGCACGGCGGTGCAGCAGCGTCATCAGTTCCGGGCACAGCGTGTCCTCCATTCCTGCGCGTAGGCACGCCATCGGGTGGTGCCGGAAGGTGGGGCGATGGCGATAGGGAAGTCGAGAGCGGGGCTGTCGCCGGTCAGAAGGGCCGCGCCAATGCTCGTACCGGTTTTCGAGCGGCAATGCAGGACCGGACGTCCGCTGGCGCAGTGCAGCATCGCCATAAAGGGCCGG
>CALGNW010000207.1 GCA_937958345.1 uncultured Neomegalonema sp.
GCTTTTCCGGTGTAACCGCACGCGTCAGCGCATCAAGCACATTCACGAGCGTATCTGTGCTGATACCTGATATGCGCCCATTGCGAATACGCGAAATTTGCGAGCGACCCACGCCCGTCATTTCCGCCGCATCTACGGCCATCAAATTGCGCTCACGCAGAATGCGCAAAATTTCAAGGCCAAGCCGCGAAGACAACAAAGCCGATGATCCATGCGCACCACGCAATTCTGAATATCGACAGCCCTTTTGAAACGACATATTCCTGAAAATGTTCGGCCCCGGACGACCGATACAGTCCAATTAAATAGTCAAACGTCGTAACCAGAGAGCAAAATAAAGTCGCGACGACTACTGCCCAGAAAACTCGCCGCGGATTCGTCTGATACATGGCGTCAAACCACCCGCCCCGTCAGGGCATTGGCAAAGTCTTCGGGATCGAAGGGTTGCAGGTCGTCTATCTGCTCGCCAATGCCGATGGCGTGGATCGGCAGGCCGAATTTCTCGGCCAGCGCGACCAGCACACCGCCCTTGGCCGTTCCGTCCAGTTTGGTCATCACAATGCCGGACACATCCGCGACCTGAGAGAAAATATCCGCCTGAGAAATCGCGTTCTGACCCACGGTCGCATCCAGCACCAACAATGTGTTATGCGGCGCGGTCTCGTCGCGCTTGCGGATCACGCGGACGATCTTTTCCAACTCGCCCATCAGGTCGGATCGGTTTTGCAGCCGCCCCGCCGTGTCGATCATCAGGATATCCGCGCCCATCGCGGCGGCCTGCTCCATCGCCTCAAAGGCAACGCCCGCTGCATCCGATCCGACTTCTTTGGCAATCACAGGCACACCAGCCCGCTCGCCCCAAATCTGAAGCTGTTCAATCGCCGCCGCGCGAAACGTATCCCCCGCAGCCACAACGACTGACTTGCCCGCGGCTTTAAGCTGCGCGGCCAGCTTGCCGATGGTCGTGGTCTTACCCGCACCATTCACACCGACCACCAGAATAACCTGCGGTTTCTTGTCCGGATAAAGCGGCAGAGGTTTCGCCACCGGTTCGACAATCCGCGCGACCTCTTCGGCCAATAGCCGCATGATCTCATCGGCTGCGATCTTTTTGCCGAACCGCCCCTCGGCCACGGCTGCGGATGCCCGCATCGCGACGTTTACACCGAGATCGGCCTGAATGAGCAGGTCTTCCAACTCCTCCAGCGCCGCATCGTCCAGCACCTTGCGTTCGGCAATCGCCTCGACGCCGCCGGTGATTTTGGAGCTGGCCTTGAACAGCCGCTCTTTCATTTTCCTGAAGAAACTCATGCCGGACAAATAGCGGGTGTGCGGCGCGGGGGGAAGATGCGATTTACGCGCCTGCCGCGAACGCGCGTGACAATTTCGCCCTGATTCCGTAGTTCTGTAGCGCAATAATAAGCCTGACAAAAAGGCCGAGCAGATGCCCCGCAACGATCCACGATCCGCCCTTCCCATTCCCGCCCGTCTCGGCGCGGGTGCCCGTGATGTCTGGCACGGCCAGGTCACGCGCCGCCTTGCCATGTCCGGCGAGGTCGCGGATTCGCTGGAATACCGTCCGCAGGCGCACGCGGTCGGATCGTCGGAAGAGGCCGAGGCGATGCTGCGCGGCCAGTTCTGTTTTGGCGGAACAACCGTCAAGGTCGAGCGCGGCGAGCCATGGCGGGTCACCGCCCCCAACGCGCAATGGGCCGCCGCCCTGCACAGCTTTGACTGGCTGAAACATTTCCGGGCGGGCGACGGCCCCGCCTCGCGCACCGCCGCGCGTCGCTTCGTTGACGGATGGCTGCACAATCAGGGATCGAGCGCGGGCTTTGCATGGCGTCCTGTCATCACCGGAGAGCGCGTGACCTCGTGGTGCATGAGCGCGTTGCTGCTGATGGAAAATGCCGAACCGAAATACCGCAGCGCCTTTCTTAAATCGCTGGGCATGCAGGGGCGTTATCTGGGAAAAACCGCCGCTTCCGAGGCCGACCCGATGGACCGGATGCGTGCGTCGATGGGCCTTGTCTATGCGGGCCTGTGCCTGCCGGGCGAGCGCAAGCTGTTGACCGGCGGTTTGAAAACATTCGTCAAGGCCGCCGCCGCCGCATCGCTGTCCGACGGCGGACCGGCCAGTCACAATCCCTCGCATCTGCTCGAACGTCTGGCGCGGCTGATACAGGTGCGGTCCGATCTGATTGCCGCCGGAGAGCATGACATCGCCGCGCGCCTCGGCACCATTATCACAGGCGCGATTCCGACGTTGCGGATGTACCAGCATGCCGATGGCGGCTTGGGTCTGTTTCATGGCGGACGGACGGAGAGCGCCGAGCAGGTTAATCGCGTTCTGGTCGACAGCGGCGAATCCGCTCCGGCACTGAGTGATGCGCCGGAAACGGGGATACTGCGCCTGACCGCCGGACGCATGACGGTTCTGCTGGATGCCGCGAGCGTACCCACGGGCCGCTATGCCCGCACGGCACATGCCGCGCCCTTGTCGATGGAGGTGTCCATTGGCCGCCGCCGCATCATCACGAATTGCGGGTCTGCGGCGCATCTGGATGCCGAATGGGAAACCGGTTGCCGGGTATCGGCGGCACATTCGACGCTGACACTGGATGACCGGTCCCCGGCCGAGTTCGCCGGTTCCTCGACCACTCCGCTGCGCAGCATCACCAACGCCGCGCAGGTCTTTGACCGCGAGCGCGAGCAGGACGAGGACGGCGTCTGGGGGCTTGCCGCCCATGACGGATATGTCGCGAATTACGGGCTGGTGCATTATCGCCGCCTGTTTGTGTCACCGCAGGGCAATGACTTGCGGGGCGAGGACACGCTCGGTCTGGTGAAGGGCGGCGCAAAAACGCTGGAACGGGCCCGCGCAAAACGCAAAAGCCCCGACGGTCCGCCCTTTACCGTCCGCTTTCACCTGCACCCGGATGTTACGGCGGAACTGACGGAAAAGGCGGTTTTGCTGACGCTGACCAGCGGAGAACGCTGGCGCATGATCGCCTCGGGCGGTCGGCTGGCATTGGAGGACAGCATCTATGTCCCCCGCCCCGCCGCGCCAAAGGCGACAAAGCA
>CALGNW010000208.1 GCA_937958345.1 uncultured Neomegalonema sp.
ATTTCCGGCAACCGGGCGAACGACCTCACTCGCCCCAATCGACTGCCCGCCGGGGGTGCGGATTGCGAGATCAGGCGCGAGCATCGCGGGGCCAACGCCGCGCGGGTCTTGAATTTCGAACTCGCCGCCAAGCGCAGGGTCCGCCCCCGCTCCGCCATCGCGGACATAATAGGTCGCCGACCAAAACGCGCCGGGATGGGTATGAAACTCATTCCCTTGCCCAAGGCGGTTCACATTCGCCCAGGCATTCAAGCGCCAGTTTATTGGCACAGGCTTGCCAAGACGATCACAGGTAAGATTGGTCGCCATCTGCCGCGCAATCGTCAGGACGCTCTTCCCGGCATCGCCGCACCAATCGGGAAAGTCTGTCGGTGATTGCCAGCCGCCCCAATTCGAGTGATGCACACTCGGCACGGCTTTTTCGCGCTCAAATATCAGCCCTTCGAGGGCGTCATTGATCTTATCTGCGTCCGGGACCGCCAGAACAGCAATGGGTGTTGGAAACAATTGTCGGATTTGCACATTTGGCTTGCCGGACCCGATCTGTGCTTGCGAGGAGGATTTTTGGGGCATCAAAGGCATCGACAAAAGTCCTCTTCGCAGACAGTGCGAGAGGCCGCATCACGGCCTCCCTCTTTCATGGCGCGTTAGGTATAGAGGTTCGGAGCGCCAAGTTTATCGTGGATCGCGTTACAGGTTTGTGGATCAATCCCGAGCGCTTTCGCAAGGCCATCCAGATACCGCGCTTCTTCTGCCGAATCGAGATCAATGGCCATCACCGACATCAGATAGGCCTGCTGCTCCATTCCCTGCGGAATGTCATTGACCAGTCCCTCGACATCAAGCGGCGCGGACAGTTCAGCCCGAACAAACTCCATCTCGTCCTGAGAAATATCGCCAAGATGTCCAAGAATTTTCTGCTTCTCGGAATCGTCGATTTTTCCATCGGATTTCGCCGCGCTAAGCATGGCGCGCAGCATAACCTTTGCCGCTTCTTCTTGCGAAGGCGTTGGCGCTTGCTCAGGCTCGCCAAAGTTTTCAAAGGCCGAGTTCAGCGCGCCGCCGAAACCGCCCTGCTGAGGTGCGGGGGGAACTGCGCCGCCTTGTGGTGCGCCGCCTCCGCCGAGACTGTCGAGCAATCCGCCAAGGCCACCGCTTTGCTGCGCACCCGCGCCGCCGCGTCCGGCAAGGATGCTGCCGAGGCCACCGGCTGCTGCGCCGCCGCCCATCAATCCGCCGAGGACATCACCGATGCCGCCGCCGCTGCGCTGTCCGCCGCCCATGGCACCGCCGAGCATACCACCCAGACCGCCACCTTGACCGCCGCCCATCGCGCCGCCGAGCAAGCCACCAAGGCCGCCGCCGGACTGTCCGCCGCCGCCCATCATGCCACCAAGCATACCGCCCAGACCGCCAGCACCGCCGCCAGCGCCGCGATTGCTCACCATTTTACCGACGCCTTTAGCGACCATCACGCCCATGCCAACCTTGGCAAGTGTACCCATCCAGCTCATCGTTCGTCCTCCTTCGTGCGCATACCACGGTGGTCTGCGCAAATCGCCGCGACTTTGCCTCGTTTAGACGCACTTGTCCACGGACGCTCCTCACTGCCCACCTGAAGCGTATTTGGATATTACAGACCCAAAGCGCAAGGGCATTGGTAATACTGGCCTTTACGCGCTTGATGGACAGAGGGCGGTTTCTTCCTTTAGAAACCCTGCGACCTCTAATGCGGGAACCGCCATGACCGTGACTCAAACCCAGATTGACGCTTTCGCCCGTGACGGGGCGGTCCTGCTGCCCGGTCTCTTTGCCGATTGGGTCGAGACCCTGCGGGCGGGCATTGACCGGAACATGCGAGAGCCGGGGCCATACGCGGCGGAAAACCTCAAACAAGGCGAGAGCGGGCGGTTCTTTGATGATTACTGCAACTGGACCCGCATTCCTGAATTCGCTGAAGTGATCAAACAGTCCCAAGCCGCGCCAGCTGCCGCCGCACTCATGGGGTCGGCCCGCGTTCAGGTCTTTCACGACCATGTCCTTGTCAAAGAGCCGGGCACGTCAAAGCCCACGCCTTGGCATCAGGATGCGCCCTATTATTTCGTCGACGGAGAGCAAACCGTCAGCTTTTGGGTTCCGCTCGATCCTGTGACGGATGCCTCGCTGCGGCTGATCGCGGGGTCGCATCGCTGGCCGAAACCTGTGCTGCCGACAAAGTGGCTGGACGAGGACAGCTTCTATCCTGACGACAGCGCCTACATGCCCGTTCCCGATCCCGACGCCGAACCGCAAAAGTTCCGCGTGCTGGAATGGCCGATGCAGCCCGGCGATGCGGTGGCCTTTCACTACAAGACGCTTCACGGCGCGCGGGCCAATCCCGGCGGCGCGCGGCGGCGGGCGTTCTCGCTGCGGCTTGTGGGCGACGATGCCCGCTACATCACGAGGCCGGGGCGCACCTCGCCGCCGTTTCCGGGGCATGACATGAAAGACGGCGACCGGCTGCGCGAGGACTGGTTCCCCTACATCGCCTGATCGCGGTCACAGCTTGCGCGCGACCAGCGGTGCGCCGAGGATCACGGTGACAATCCGCACCAGATGATGCGCCACGACAAAGGCGACATCGGCCCCCGCGACCAGCGCAAGCAACGCCATCTCGGCCTGCCCGCCGGGGGCAAAGGACAGGAACGCCTCCAGCGGCGGGGCCAGACCCGCGAGCACCACCAAGCTCTCGAACACATAGGCAATCACGCCCAGCACCACACAAAACCCCAGCGAGGCAACGATCGTCCCGCGCAGCTCGCGCAGGGTCGCGCCAGCATACTTCACGCCCACCCCTGCGCCGATGAACAGTTGCGCGACGATGATTGCCTCCATCGGCGGGCGCTGGGTCAGCAGGCCCGACAGGCTGGCGGCTCCGGCAACGATCAGCGGGCCGACGATGGACGCACCGAACAGGCCGATGCGTTTGCCCCCGCGCCATCCGATCAGCGCGCAAGCAACCATGATCACCCCTTGCATGAAGGGAGTCTGCATCAGCGGCACGCCGGGCGGCGGCGCGCCCGCGACGCTCACGCCATAAAACGCCTGCATCAAAAACGGAGCGACAGAGACGATCACCAGAACCCGCGTCGCATGAACCAGAGTCAGCGCGCGCACATCCGCGCCTGCCTCTTCGCCGAAGACGATCATGTCCTGCAACCCGCCGGGCATTGCCGAGAAATAAGCCGTCGGTTTCGAGAACCCGCAGACCCGCCGGAAATACGGATAGCCGATCAGACCGATCACCACGACGAACACCGGCGTCAGCGCCAGCGTCAGCGCCATTTCATCCATGCGCTCGAACAACTCGGGCTTGATCGACGCGCCGACGGCGACGCCCAGAATGGTGCGGGTCGCATCGCCCGCGATCCCGAACCCCGCCAGCGGCGCGCGCAGCAGGGCGGCCAGCAGGCAGGCGAACATCGGCCCCAGCAAAAACGGCAGCGGCAGGCCGAGCGCGAAAAACAACAGCACGCCCAGCGCGGCAATCCCGCAGGTTACGGCGCGGCGCGTCCAAATCGTCTTCACATATCCGCCCTTCATCCGCCCTGCCCGCGGCCCGATCGTAAGCCGTCCCGCCTGCGAGCGCCAGCCATCACAAAACACTGTTCTGTCGGGCCTTTTATGATCTTGGATGTTGCAAAGCGCCCGAGCGATCCATAGGCTGCGCGCAAAATACAACCGCCTCAACTTCCCCTCCCGGACCGGCAACTGCCGAAACCGCGCGCGGGCGGCGTGATCAGAGCGAGCCATCGGATGAAAGCAGAAAAACAGGCCGTTACGGAACAGGACGCGCCGACCGAACCGACCTCCGACCGGGTACAGCCGCAGGCGGCGGCTGTGCCCTATCGCTATGAAAACGGCAAGCTCAAGGTGATGATCGTCACCTCGCGCCGCACAGGCCGCTGGGTTTTTCCCAAGGGGTCGATGGGCAAGGCGACCGAATGGGATGCGGCAGCGCAGGAGGCGTATGAGGAAACCGGCGTTTCCGGCGCAATCGACCGCGAACCGCTGGGCCGCTACATGTCGCTCAAGGTGCGGGGTACAGAGGCATGGAATGTCGACGTCGCGCTCTACCCGCTAAAAATCAAAAAATTCCACAAGAAATTTCCCGAAAAAGCCCAGCGCAAACGCAAGCTGGTCAGCATCAAACGCGCCCGAAAAATGCTGTCACAGCCGGAAATGGGCGATCTGGTAAAGGCCCTCGCAAAGCGGGTCGGCAAGGGGCGCTGACCCCGCGCACAACAAACCTCCCGCAAAACGGGAGGGGACCGGCGCTCCGGTGCGCAACTCTCAGGATGTGTCGGGCGGCCTCGCCATCGCCGACCGCGCCATCACCCCGCATTCATACAGCAGCGCATCAACCGCGCGCCGCCCGTCTGCGCGGTATCCCGGCGGATGGCCGGGCCGCAGCGGGCCATAACGTTTCGGCCCCGGCGGCGCGGTTTCGCGCTTGGCCATCGCACGCAGCAACCGCCGCGCCTCGCGCGGCAGATTTTCCAGCGCCTTTTGCATGGCCAGCATCCGCCGCAACAAACGCGCGGCATCATCGGGATCACGGACGGGCTTTTCCGCCTCGGCCTCGGGCCGCCGGTCGGACCCGTCAAAGAAATAAATCGTCGGGCCGCACCCGCTGCGCCGGCGCGCGCGTTCCTGCGACAGTTCGGGGAAAGACTTGCGCGGATCGAACAGCCTGAACGGCGGCACACGCTCGCCCGTGCCGGTCCCGCGCGGAATTTTTCCCGCCGGTTTTCCCCGCACCCGCGCCGCCGCCGCACGCATCTCCCGCGACAAGGCAAAGATCAACCGCCGCAGCGCCGATTCCGCAGGACGCAGCAACCGCAGAACCTGCAACTGAACCGCGCGCGGCACAGGCACGGCCCCCCGACCCGTGGACAGACCCGCCAGCAAAAACAACCCCGCAAGCACGCCCAGCAAGGCCTTGCGGTGAAACTCTGTCGTCGCGGCTCCGGTCATGCTGTCCTTCGGTTCGGGTTAAAATTCAGAAACAGAACATATCATAAACAAATTGTTTTTGCAACGTGTGTTTTTGCCGGCGAAAAACACGCCCGACCGCCCCCGCAAGCACACCCCCTGATGGTACGGGGACGACGGTTTGACTTACGCCGACAAAAGTCTTCTGACCCGGGCGACCAACTCTCGAGGTTCGAACGGTTTCCGGAGAAATTCGGATGCTCCAAGCTTCAGGCTAACAGGCAGATAATCGGTCTCTAATGTGGGCGCACCGCCTGACATCGTGATGACTTTCAGGCTGGGCTTGGCCTTCTTTGCCATTCTGATCGCCTCCAACCCATCACTTTTGGGCATGTAAAGATCGGTGATCATAATATCCATTTTTACAATGGCTTCAGGATCGTGAGTTATTTCTCCCGAATTCCTGTCGATGACATTGTGGCCGTCTTCCTTTAATGCGTGGGAGATAATTCTTCGCAAGGCATCCGCGTCGTCGAGGACTAGGATATTTGCCATTTTCAAAATCCGATCAACTGTGTCGAATGGCGATTACGATATGCAATCGCTCGTAACTGCTTCGGTCATTCAAACAACTTTGGTAAGAGCGTGCGGCAACCTGAAACGTGGCTGCGACCCGGAACCTTTGAACGCGCCTTCAAAACCTCAGCTTGTGAAGTGTATTTGATCGACGCGGATACCTACTCATGCCGCCTTGAAACGGGTGTTTTTCCGTAACCGCAGCACCTGATCTGAATTTACAATGCGCATTAATCATGCCTTGAGACGTGGCAGACCTCAGGAAACACCAGTATCTTCGAGCAAAAAGACCGAACATGCCGGCACGTCAGCCAACCTGTCGCCTCTAATTGCTGTGCGAAAACATGATTCTAAACATCAGATAATTTAATTTATGAGATTATGTTCCTAATTATTTGATTACACGTAATTAATCAAAGATAAGGTGTTTTGAGGATGCGTCAACGATAGAATTTAGCAAAGTCGGACCAGATTCAGGACTCAAATTGAGAAATAATTCAATATTAATAAAGAGTTAAGCTAGGTTAATCCGTAAGAAACTTAACGCTTCCCCCGTGAAATGTTAAACTCAGCGGCAAGCAGGGCGGCCTGTTTGGGTGGACAATCGCGCGCCACCGCTTCGCGGTTTCTTTTCGCAAGACGGCCCCGCTTTGCGGAAAACAAGCCTGACGATTTGTCAGGCAGTCACAGACCCGCCTTTGCCCGCGCCCCCTTCACCTTGTAAGCATCTCCCCATGGCCGACCTCTTCCCCTCAACACTGCACACTGTTTCGGTGCTGACCCCGCTGCCGCTCGGGCCGCTTGATTACAGCACGGATACGGCGCTACCGGCGGGAACCTACGTCGTCGTGCAGGTATCGGGCCGCGATACCATCGGTGTGGTTTGGGGCGGGGGCGGCGGTATAACCGGGAAAAAACTCAAATCTGTTGCCCGCACCCTCGACATCCCGCCGATGCCGCCCGAGATGCGCCGCTTTATCGAGCGCGCCGCGCGCTACACGCTCACCCCCTTGGGCATGATGCTGCGTCAGGCCACCCGCGCACCGGGCCTCGCCGCGCCCGAAGAAACCCGCACCGTCTATGTCGCCGGAACCGCGCCCGAACGCCTGACCGACGCACGCCGGCGTGTCCTCGACACAGCCCGCGCCGAACCGGGCCTCGCCGCCGCCGACCTAGCCCGCGCTGCGGGTGTCTCTGCCGGTGTCGTCAAAGGACTGCACGAGGCAGGCGCGCTTATTGCCCAGACTGCCGCCAAGGACCGGGCGCCTCCGCGCCTCGACCCGAACCATGCAAGCCGCACCCTGAATCCCGAACAGGAAATCGCCGCAGAGGCGATCCGCGAGGCAACCCGCGCCCGCAAATACGCAACACTCTTGCTCGACGGCGTCACAGGCTCCGGCAAAACCGAAACCTATCTGGAGGCGGTGGCCGACGTCATCCGCGCGGGCCGTCAGGCCCTCATCCTGCTGCCCGAAATCGCGCTCACGTC
>CALGNW010000209.1 GCA_937958345.1 uncultured Neomegalonema sp.
CACTTTTGGAGGTGTATATTCACTCATATCGACGCCTTGCTATGGAATTAAATTACCGCCGTTAAACTGGAGCGATACACGACAGCGTCAATCCTGAGTGAAAACCAGTATATTCGACAATTTCGCCGTCCGGCTGCGGTCAAGCGTTCCGCACACATCCTCGCGGCCATTACGGGTGACCGAGCAATAATCGTAACTGCCCATATCAAGATTGAATGCCATATCCGGCGAATAACGGGCCGCCACTTCCTGCGCGGCCTCGAACAGAGTCATCGCCCGCGTTCCGCTGTCAAAAATGGCGTAGCCACCATCGCTGTAGGAAAACAATATCCGCCTGCGAAAGCGCGGCGCGCCAGCGACATCGCGCACATCGAGCGCCCCGTCAACAATCAGTAGATGGCTTTGGATCGCCGATAGTCCGAGCTGTTTTGCCCGCACCACAAAAGCCTTGCGTTGCGCCTTATCGCGCAGATTGCTGAGCGCCCCGCGGAACCGGACCCGCGCGACATGATGCAGGGATAACTCTCCCGACGGAGTAATCAGCAGAAGGCCGTCCCAACCCTGAATATAGGGATCGTAGGGGCGGCCATGGTCCATAACGAACCCTTCAGGCTCGACCTTTTCACCGCTGGTATAAGCCCCCGTCACAATGACTGTCGTCTTTTCGGGAACCGCCAGATCGGCAGGAATTACCGCGTTCGGTTCGAGGACAACGAGATCGGCGCGGGTCGACGCTTCGCAGCTGTCAAGAAGCAGACCGTCACTTGCAGGTGGGCACGCGACCGCATGCGCCTGCCCTGATAACAAAGCTGAAACAGCCAAAGATAAGCAGTTCAATCGACGCACAAGCGCTCCCCCGAGTCCGACCCTCAATAACTGAGGAGTAAATCAGGACAGGGCAAGGAAAAACGGGCGGCTAAAAGGCGGATTTGTGGTGATCGAGCTGCTGAAACGACAGCCCGATCAGTCTGTTCAGACCTGACGTTCAACCATCATTTGTTTTATGCCCGAGATCGCCTTTGCCGGGTTCAGGCCCTTTGGGCAAGCCTTGGTACAATTCATAATGGTATGGCAGCGATACAATCGGAAGGGGTCTTCAAGATCATCCAACCGCTCGCCCTTTGCCTCATCGCGGCTGTCATTTAACCAGCGCGAGGCCTGTAGAAGTGCTGCCGGACCGAGATAGCGGTCACCATTCCACCAGTAACTCGGACACGATGTCGAGCAGCACGCGCACATAATGCACTCGTACAACCCATCGAGCTGTTCACGATCCTCTTCGGATTGCTTCCACTCTTTCGCAGGCGCAGGCGTATCGGTAATCAGCCACGGCTTAACCGAGGCGTGCTGGGCATAAAAGTGTGTCAGGTCCGGAACGAGGTCTTTGACAACCGGCATGTGCGGCAGCGGGTAAATCCGTACATCGCCCTCGATCTCGTCAAGCCCCATCGTGCAAGCGAGGGTGTTGGAGCCGTCAATGTTCATCGCACATGAACCGCAAATCCCTTCGCGGCATGAACGGCGGAACGTCAATGTCGGATCAATCTCGTTCTTGATCTTGATAATCGCGTCCAAAACCATCGGCCCGCAATCTTCGAGGTCGATGTAATAGGTATCAACGCGCGGGTTTTCGCCCGAATCCGGATCCCAGCGGTAAACCTTAAATCCTTTGAGATTCGAGCCGGACGGCTTCGGCCATGTCTTGCCCTGCAGGATTTTGGAATTCTTCGGAAGGGTAAAGGCTACCATTATATCTCTCTCATTTCGTCTACCACCCGCGTGGCCCGTTATCGGTCCGACCGGCAAGCGCGCAATACCGCCGACGTCCGATCTGTTCGAGCAGGACTATAGTGTGCATTGCAACATTTCGTACTAACTATTTTGACGCATTTCGCCATTAATCCAACCACATCACGGGCAGGTTAACGGGCTGTTATTGTTAACCCGGCGGGTCGTGCATCGTGTCACTGAAGGCTCACAGCAGAAATCTTTCAACGTTGAGGAAAATAGACTGCATATCCGAGGGGCCGAACCTCTTATGTCTTTGGTTGGTATGTGAAAACCGAGACGATGAGGGACGATAAGTGAAACGGGTGTTTTTCGGCCTTGCCGCCGCTTCATTCGCAGCGCCGGTTGCCGCAATGGACTTTGAGTCCGGCCAGCGGTGGTCCTGCGTAACCGATCAGGGCGCCGAGGCCTATATGAGCGTGCATGATGTTGTCGGGAAGGATGTTTCTTTTTCCTGGGGCGTATTAGACCCCGACAGTCAGGAAATGTTCAGTCTGTGCGATTTGAATGACGCAATATCCGCCGACGAAATGAGCGAATTTTGCCGGTTGCTCGGGGACGAATTTTCGGACGGGCATGTCCTTTTGCAAAAGGGATGCGAGGAGTAGTCCGGAAGCCTCAGGTATCCGGGGAAACGTCGTCCCAATCCTGCCCGCGATACCCGATCAGCCAGTTAAAAGCGCGGTGGCGCTCTAACGCGACGCCCGGATCAAGTGTGGCGGGCGGTTCTCGATCTTTCAGGCGTGCCTGCACCAAGGCCCAGCGGTATCGGTAGATCAAATCAGCCTGATCTAGAATCTCTTTTACAGGGCGCAATTCGGTCTTCGCCATCAGGCTCTCGACAGTTTCGCCGCGAACAATGGTGCCGATCGAGTGGACATCAACGATCTGACGGGGCGGATCGAGCGTGTCGACCGCCGACAAAGCCCAGAGCATTACCCACGCGGCCTCGTACCGCCATGCGAACTGCACACGATCAAAGGTCGTTGGATTTTGGTCCTCGATAAATGCAATTTCATCCGGTGTCAGGTCTTCGCGGACACCGAAATCGTCAAGCAGGTGATCGACAGTTTCCTGTTCGACACCCTCGCCCTTTACAGCCGTCGTCAGCACAGCAAGCGCACGCCGGACAACGGCTTCGTGCGTTCTCAGCCTCGCCCGTTTGTAATCCGCAATCGGCGGCAGAAATTTATTGATGGGGACACTCTCCGCTGCGAGGATTTCCTCCGAGCGGCGCTTTCGGTCCTGCGCATCGCGCGAACCGCCCTTGGCGATTGCGATGATCTTCTCTTTCAGAACCGGCAAACTGATATCATTTGCGACACCGTTTTGCGGCGCAAGGATCAGAAAACAAAAAGCAAATACTACAGCTCTCATGGGCGTTAACTTATCGCCGCTGTCGCAAATGGCAATGCTTGACCGGATGCCCGAAACCGTCTTCTAGTTCCCGCGTCATTCAGGGAGAGTCGCATATGAAAACCACCACCCGAGCCGTCGTAATCGGCGGCGGCATCGCAGGATGTTCTGCGCTCTACCACCTGACCCAAGAGGGCTGGACAGACGTTGTTCTGATCGAACGCGACGAACTGACCAGCGGAACGACATGGCACTCCGCCGCGCAGGTCACCAATTTCGGCGGCATACAGGTGATGGTGGGGTTGAAAAAGCATTCTATCCGCCTTTATCGGGAACTTGCGGACGATCCCGACTATCCGATCAATTACAATCACGGTGATGGTGGACTGCGGCTTGCGTCGAAAGAGTGGCATCTCGATGGCTATCGTCATTTTCAGTCGATGGCGAAGGGGATGGGTGTCTTTTATGACATACTCGACCCCGAAGAGTGCCAGCGGCGGCATCCCCTGATTTCAACTGACGGCCTGGCCGGCGCGCTTTGGGACCCGGATGACGGCGACATTGATCCGGCCCAACTCTGCCAAGCACTTGCGCGGCGCGCCAGAAAAGCGGGGGCCGAGGTCTATCGGCACACGCCGGTAACCGGTTTGGTCCAACGCCCCGATGATAGCTGGACCGTGCAAACGACCAAGGGTGACATCGACTGCGAGGTCGTCATCAATGCGGGAGGATACCGCTGTAACGAAATCGGCGCGATGATGGGTGTGACGCATCCCGTTGTCTCAATGGAGCATCAGTATTTCGTCACAGAAACCATACCGGAACTGGAAGAATTAGGACGTCGCGTGCCACTGTTGCGCTGCCCTACTGACGATTTCTATTCACGTCAGGATAAAAACGGTCTGCTGCTTGGTTTCTACGAACAGGATTGTAAGACCTGGGGCACGGACGGGATTGACCCCGACTTTACAAACGCGCTTTGCCCCGATGACCTCGACCGGGTGATGCCGGTTCTGGAAAACGTATTTGAGCGCGTTCCGTCCGCCGCCGATGTCGGAATTCATACCATCGTCAACGGTCCGATTACCTATACGCCGGACGGTGTCCCTCTGGTGGGTAAGATCCCCGGCAAACGCAATGCTTATTGCATCACCGGTCTGCGGGCCGGCGTTGGCGAGGGCGGCGGGCACGGCTGGTTGCTGGCGCAGATGATCGTCCATGGCGAGGCAGAGTATGACACATGGGCACTGGACCCTCGCAGGTTCGGCTCATGGGCCGGTCAGGATTATACCACTGAGAAGGTCGTCGAGGATTATCAGAACGAGTTCCGCTTTCACCAACCGCACGAACAGCGGCCAGCCGGACGCAACAGGCGGCAAACGCCGTTATACAACCGGTTGGCATCCGAGGGCGCGCGCTTTGGCGTCGTCAACGGATGGGAACGCGCACTGTTCTTTGCGCCAGACGGATTCGAGGAACAACCGGGCTTCGGGTTCACGAACGCGCATGACATCGTCGCTGCCGAGGTAAAGGCTATACAAAGCGCAGTCGGGATTGCGGAAGTGTCCGGCTTTAACCGGTACGAGATCACCGGCGAGGGGGCGCTGGACTGGCTCGACGGGGTTGTCTGCTCGCGTGTGCCGCGCAAAGCTGGGAAGATCTCGCTCGTCTACGCTCTGAACCACGAAGGCGGCATCAAGACCGAGGCCACGCTGGCGCATTTACCCGATGGCCGTATCTGGTGGGGCTCGGCGGCGGCGGCAGAACTGCATGATATGGATTGGCTGCTTGAGACCAACCCGCCCGAGGGCGTGACGATCAAATCCCTGACCGATACTCATACGATTTTGGTGGTTGCGGGGCCGAAAGCCGGTGAGGCGCTGTCAACCGCCCTGCCGGATACTGATTGGACGTTCCGCTGGCTGAACGCCAAACCGGTGACGGACAATGGAATCGTTGCCATGGCGGTCAGCTTTTCGGGAGAGGTTGCGTGGGAGTTGCACATTCCGAATGCCGCTCTGGCCGAGACGTATGACGCTCTGCGTGCCGCCGGTGCCGTGCCGTTCGGCCTGTATGCGACCGAGTCGATGCGGCTTGAGAAAGGCTATCGTCACTGGAAGGCCGATCTGATTACCGAGTTCCGTATGGACGAGAGTAATCTCGGACGGTTCGTAAAGGCGGACAAAACTTTCATCGGATCGGAAGCGATGGCCGGTGCAGCACCGCGCAGAATGTTTGTCTCGATGGAGCTTGAAACGTCTGAGTTTCCGGCACACGGCGGGGATTCGATCGTTCTGGACGGCAAGGTTGTCGGCACGATAACCTCAGCCGGTTGGGGACATCGGACGGGGAAAAACATCGCTATGGGATTTATCGATCCGGGATTGGACTCGATCGGTCAGTCCCTGATGGTTCAGGCGCATGGTGCGCTGAATCCGGCGACGGTTTGCGAGGCCTGTCTGTATGATCCGGAGAATGCGTTGTTACGCCAAAAGTAAACGGCTTGCTAACGCACCGCCGGTATACATGCTCACGATGCGCGGACAGGCTCACGATGCCTGCCCGCCGTAAAACGGAGAGCAATATGGCCTATCTCGTCACCGGAGCCGCCGGTTTTATCGGCATGTCCACCGCCAAAGCCCTTCTGGAGCGCGGCGAGCAGGTCATCGGGATAGATAACCTTAACGATTATTACGAGGTTGCCCTGAAGAAAGAGCGCCTCGCGGTGCTCGGTGCATTCGGGTCGTCGTTTACGTTCGTCGAGGGCGATCTGGCCGAGATGGCGCAGGTAAAATCACTGTTCGACGCGCACCCCCTGCGGCGCGTCATCCACCTTGCTGCACAACCGGGCGTCCGGTATTCGCTCGAAAATCCCCACGCCTACATTCAGTCGAATATCGTCGGTCATCTGAATATACTGGAGGGCGTTCGCCACTCGAACACGGTCGAACACCTCGCCTATGCCTCCTCATCTTCGGTTTACGGCGCAAATGAGGACCAGCCGTTCTCGGAAACGGACCGTGTTGATCTGCCGGTGTCTCTCTATGCCGCAACGAAGCGATCAGACGAACTGATGAGCCGGACTTATTCGCACCTTTACAATATCTCGCAGGTTGGCCTGCGGTTTTTCACGGTTTACGGCCCTTGGGGACGCCCCGATATGGCGCCGTGGCTGTTCACATCGGCGATCCTGAAGGGCGAGCCGATCAAAGTATTCAATCACGGCGAGATGAAGCGTGATTTCACCTTTATCGACGACATTGTTGCGGGTGTGATCGCGAGTGCGGATATGGAACCGCTGTCAGGCGAGGGAGCCGAGCGTCATCGGGTTTACAACATCGGCAACAACAAGCCGGAAAAACTGATGGACTTCATACAGGCGATTGAAGCCGCCGCCGGTCGCGAAGCAGAGAAAATCATGTTGCCGATGCAACCCGGTGATGTGTACGAAACCTACGCAAACATCGACCGTATACAGGCCGACCTCGGCTTTGCGCCAACGACGTCTTTATCGCAGGGCATTCCGAAATTTGTGGAATGGTTCAAGTGGCGGCATAAGTTGAGCTGAGGGCGACAACCGGCCCGAGCAACCCGAGGCCGACCGCGTGATCCGCAAACTTTCCCTTGTTTCAGCCCTTGCCCTGATCGGCGCGACAGCGTGCGCGTGGACGCCGGACATTCCGCGTGACGCGCTATCGGAGAAATACCTGAAGCAGCCGACGAATTTGGTCACCGTGAACGGCGCAATATTGCACGTGCGCGATACGGGACCGCGCGAGGCAAAGCCGGTTATCCTCATCCATGGTTTCGGGTCCAGCCTGCATACCTGGGAGAATTGGGCATCGGCGCTGGAACGCGAGTATCGCGTTATACGGTTTGATATGCCGGGCGCAGGGTTATCGCCAGCAGACCCTGAGGGGGATTATACCGATCCGCGCGTCATCTCGCTGTTGACGGCGCTGATGGATCAAAGCGGCATCCGCCGTGCGACCCTGATCGGCAATTCGATCGGCGGGCGGATTGCCTGGACGATGGCGGCGGCGCAGCCTGAGCGGGTCGAAAAGCTGGTGCTGATCGCGCCCGACGGTTTCGCCAGCCCCGCATTTGAATACGGTGCGGCGACCAAGGCCCCTGCGATTATGCATGCCTCGAAATACTTTCTGCCGCGCTGGGCCCTGCGCCCCAATCTTGCAGTTGCCTATGCAGACCCCGAAAAGCTGTCGGATGAGACGGTGGAGCGATACCACGAGTTGTTGCTGGCGCCGGGCAACCGCGCCGCTTTAATTGACCGGATGGAGCAGACTGTTCTTACAGACCCGATACCCCGACTGAGAACCATCAGTGCGCCTGTGCTGTTGTTGTGGGGACAGGATGACGCGATGATTCCGGTGGCGAATGCTCAGGATTACCTCGACGCCCTGCCCGATGCGCGTCTTGTAACATTGCCGGCCATCGGGCATCTCCCCATGGAAGAGGCGCCTGACGTTTCCCTTTCACCGGTTCTGGAATTCCTCCGCGAGAATTAAAGCGTTCTGATATTGACCCGCGCCGGTTGGCGTGTTGGATCAGGGTCATGCTTGCGATGGCTCTTATACTCGATGCAATATTCGGCGAGCCGGACTGGCTGTGGCGGCGTGTGCCTCATC
>CALGNW010000210.1 GCA_937958345.1 uncultured Neomegalonema sp.
GACGGTGCGGCCCTGACCATCCGTCAGACGCCCCTCGTCGAGAACCTGCAACAGCACGTTGAACACATCAGGGTGCGCCTTTTCGACCTCGTCGAACAGCACGACCTGATAGGGCCGACGCCGCACAGCCTCGGTCAGCACCCCGCCCTCGTCATACCCGACATAGCCCGGAGGCGCGCCGATCAGACGGGAGACCGAGTGCTTTTCCATAAACTCGCTCATGTCGATGCGGGCCATCGCCGTATCATCGTCGAACAGAAATTCGGCCAGCGCCTTGGTCAGTTCGGTCTTGCCCACACCCGTCGGGCCGAGGAACAGGAAACTGCCCAGCGGTTTGTTCGGGTCCGAGATGCCCGCCCGCGCACGGCGCACGGCGTTGGACACGGATTCGACCGCCTCGTGCTGTCCGATGACGCGTCTGGCGATTTGCTCCTCCATTTTGAGCAGCTTTTCGCGCTCGCCCTCCAGCATCTTGTCGACAGGCACACCGGTCCAGCGCGACACGACGGACGCGATGTGTTCGGGCAGCACAGCCTCTTCGACCAGCACATCGGTTTCCGCGCCCTCGGCCTCGACCAGTTTGGCCTCCAGTTGAGGGATCGTGCCGTATGACAGCTCTCCGGCCTTGGCGAGATCGCCGCGCCGCTTGGCGTCATCCAACTCGTTGCGCGCATGATCGAGCTGTTCTTTCAGAACACGCGCCCCGGCGAGCTTGTCGCGCTCGGCCTCCCACTGTGCGGTCAGGACGGTGGCCTGTTCTTCCAGCACTGTCAGGTCGGCTTCGAGTTTTTCCAGCCGGTCCTGCGAGCCCTGATCGGTTTCTTTTTTCAGCGCCTCGGCTTCGATTTTTTTCTGGATGATATCGCGATCAAGCGCGTCAAGTTCTTCCGGCTTGGAATCAACTTCCATCCGCAAGCGCGATGCGGCCTCGTCCATCAGGTCGATGGCCTTGTCGGGCAGGAAACGATCGGCGATGTAGCGGTTGGACAGCGTCGCTGCGCTGACAAGTGCAGCATCGGAAATACGGACGCCGTGATGCACCTCGTACTTTTCCTTGATCCCGCGCAGGATCGAGATGGTGTCGGGCACGGTCGGTTCGGCAATAAAGATCGGCTGGAAACGCCGTGCGAGCGCCGCGTCCTTTTCAACATGTTTGCGGTATTCATCCAGCGTCGTTGCACCGACACAGTGCAGTTCGCCCCGCGCAAGCGCAGGCTTGAGCAGGTTGGAGGCATCCATCGCGCCGTCGGTTTTACCCGCGCCGACAAGGGTGTGCATTTCGTCGATGAACAAAATGATCTCGCCGTTTTCGGCCATGACTTCGTTGAGGACCGCCTTGAGACGTTCTTCAAACTCGCCGCGATATTTCGCGCCCGCAATCAGCGAACCCATGTCGAGGGCCATCAGCTTTTTATTGCGCAGGCTCTCCGGCACGTCGCCGTCAACGATGCGCCGCGCAAGCCCCTCGGCAATCGCGGTTTTACCCACGCCCGGCTCGCCGATGATCACCGGATTGTTTTTCGTGCGGCGCGAGAGGACTTGCATCGCGCGGCGAATTTCTTCGTCGCGGCCAATGACCGGATCAATCTTGCCCTCGCGTGCGGCCTCGGTCAGATCGCGCGCGTATTTCTTCAGCGCGTCATAGCCCTCTTCAGCCGAGGCCGAATCCGCCGTGCGGCCCTTGCGGATTTCGTTGATCGCCTGATTGAGCGACTGGGGATTAACGCCCGCATCGTTCAGGATCTTGGACGCTTCCGCACCCTTCACCATGCCGAGCGCCTGTAGCATGCGTTCGACGGTGACAAAGCTGTCGCCCGCCTTTTCGGCCAGCTTTTCAGCCTGATCCGTGACGCGTGCGGTGGTGGCATCGAGATAGAGCGAGCCGGCGCCCGAGCCTTCGACCTTCGGCATTTTACCAAGCGCCAGTTCGACACCCTGCAACGCCTGCGCAGGATCGCCGCCCGCCCGTTTGATCAGGTTTGCGGCCAGACCCTGCTCGTCATCAAGCAGAACCTTGAGCAGATGCTCGGGCGTAAATTTCTGATGCCCTTCACGAAGGGCAAGCGATTGTGCGGATTGCAGAAAACCGCGTGAGCGTTCGCTGAACTTTTCTACGTTCATTTGTTTCTCCTTAGCGCGAATGCGTTCCTGCCCGAATGGCCTGTTGCGTTTTGGGACGCTGGCGTCGGCACAAGGGATTGTTTCGCCTGAGTCTGGGGTTCGGCGTCCGTTATGGCCCGCCTGTTGACGTGTATTTGGGTAGCCAATGCGGCTTCGCCAAGGGGCGCGCTGTGCATGTCTGCGCTGCGGCATCGGATTTGCTTTGTATGACAGCGACCGAACGAATCCTTAACGGCGGTCGGCTATATTCCGCGTGAGAGAACAGGGGACATGACGCAGACGATGGGTCAATCAGTTGAAATTTCGCGGCGCTCCGCGCTGCTTGGCTTGGGGGCTGCGCTCTGCACGCCGAATATCGCATCCGCACGCGTCAGCCTGCGCCGCACGCTCGACATCCGTAACGAGCGGACCGGCGAGCAGTTCAAGGGCACGTATTTCGGGGACGGATACTACGAACCCGACGCGATGGCCGAACTCGATCATCTGATGCGCGATTATCATGTCGACGAAAGCATTATGATGGATGTGCGGCTGTACGACATCTTTGCCGCGCTGCAGGATGCGCTGGACACGCGCGAGCCGCTGGTCGTGACCTCGGGCTATCGCACGCAGACGACGAACGACAAACTGCGCCGCCGCAACCGCTGGGCCGCGAAAAACAGCCTGCATATTCCGGGCATGGCCGCCGATCTGAAGATCCGCGGTGTCAAAAGCGGTCAGTTGGTGAAGGTCGTCAAAAGCCTCAACATGGGCGGCGTCGGCAGCTATCGCGGCAGTAACTTTATCCACGTTGATACAGGTGCTGTCCGGAGTTGGCGCAGGTAGCAGCGTGC
>CALGNW010000211.1 GCA_937958345.1 uncultured Neomegalonema sp.
CGGTCGCTTGGACTGATTGGCCGCCGGTATTGCCGCAAACAGAGGAACGCACGATGGGGTCGGTGTATTCCTTTTTCACGCGATGGCAAAAGCACCTCCGGTTGGGCGTCAGTCTTTATGTGGTGCTCTTGGCGCTCTCACATTCGACCCTGCCATCCATCCATATCTGGCTGATCGCGGCCTTCTTCTCGATTGCCATGAATTGTGTTTACGTGACAGAGGCTTACTGGCGCGGGCAATATTTTGGTATCGAGCTTTCCGTTGCCTGCGTTCTGATCGTCATGTCCGTTCTGGGCGTGGTTCTCTCCCCCGTCTATGTCATTGCCGCCATCATCGCGCACGGCCTGTGGGACGTCGCAAAGCATTTCGGCGCGGGCGTGCCGTTTTTCTCCTGGTACATATTCGGCTGCTTTTTTGTGGACGTGATCTATGGCGCTGCTTTGGCCGTGTACTGGTGGACCGCTTAGGGCGGGCGCACCCGATTTCACCTCAACAACATGGGTTGATTGTCTCCGGCCCTTTCGTAGGGTGCGGCTGGCGATGATGCCAAGTGACGAAGGAAAGCCGATGACCAAACTTACCGGAAAATGCCTCTGCGGAGAAATCTCGTTCGCGGCGGATGGGGATGTGCCGGTCATGGCAAATTGCCACTGCACCGATTGCCGCCAATCCACCGGCAGCGCCTTTGCCGCGCTGATGTTTATGAAAGAAAGTGATGTGACGGTCACGGGCACGCCGAAAACCTTCCAGCACGCCTCGGATGCCGGCACGACCATGACCAAGCATTTCTGCGGCACATGCGGCACGCCGCTGTTCACGCAGAACTCGGCCCGCGCGGGCATGCTGGGTCTGCGCGCCGGTCTGATCAACGAACAGGCGGAATTCGCGCCCAAGGTAAATGTTTATACCTCCAGCAAAATGAACGCGACCGCCCTTGACGGTGCGCTTGCGGCCTTCGAGAAAATGCCGGGCTGAACCGGACCGGCTCAGCGCCCCGACCGCATCACGCCTTATACTGCGCAAACGTCTTTTTGTTGCGCGCGGCGATGTGGTCGGCGGCGGTGATCGGGGCGTGCTTGGCCTCGGCCTCCGGCGTGCCAAGCGCACGGGGATCGACGACCGCATCGGGGCTGGGGTCATAAAAAACAGGGATCGAGTGGCGCTTGTTGCCGGACCGGTTGATCACCCGATGCACGGTCGAAACAAACCGGTCATTGGTCCAGCGTTGCAGCAGATCACCGATATTGCAGACCAGCGTGCCGGGGATCGGCGGGGCCTCGATCCACTCACCCGACCGCGTGCGCACCTGCAATCCGCCATTATTGTCCTGTAGCAGAAAAGTCAGAACCCCGAAATCCGTATGCGGGGCCACGCCGAACCGGTGCTCGGCCTCGTCTCCGGCGGTCGAGGGCGGATAGAACACCAGCTGTCCCCGCGCCATCGACCGTTCATAGGCGGACGCAAATGTCCCGGCGGGCAGATCAAATCCGGTGGCAATCGCGCGCAGAACCGCATCGCCAATGCCGCAGACCGCGCGATAATACGGCATCAACTCGGTTTGTAATCGCGGAAAGCCATCGGGCCAGCGGTTGGCAGGCGGATGATCCGGCGCGCCCCAGAAAAACACTTCCTTCAGGTCATGGGTCGCCGCGCCCTGCATTGTCGCCATGCCGGTCGCCATCCATCCGCGCTGGTTGGTATCGACGGCGGCCCCGGCCTTGATGTCTTCGGGCTGGTCAAAGAAATCCCGCGCCACCGCGAACGCGTTTTCCATCAGTTCGGGCGCTATGCCGTGGCCGGACAGATAGAAAAATCCCACGCGGGTTGCCGCCTCATGGATCGCGGCGGCGGCCTGTGCCGTGTCGCCGGTCTTCATCAGTTCGGAAATATCAATGACCGGAATTTCCGCAGCATCGGTGTTCTTGGCGGCGGCGTAATCCATCGGGGCGACCTTTTGTTTTTGCTGGCGTCGCCCGATCATCGCCAGATTTCCGGCGGGGTCAAACGCGACTATTCACCCCTGCGCCGCAAGAAACAGCAGGTTCGCCCGCGTTTCTCCGGCAATGGCATAGTGATGGCGCGCCAGCGCGGCCATTGCCTTTAATCGCCGTGGCCGCTGTGATCCGTCGCCTTCGCCTTGCGCTTTTCGACCTTGAACAGAACCTCGACCGGGCCTGATTTTTCAAAGGTCAGCGTCGCGGCGTTTTCCTCGCCTTCCTTCATCGGCTTTTCCAGCCCCATGAACATCACATGCAGCCCGCCGGGTTCGAACGTCACGGTTTCACCGGCGGGGATGACGATGCCGTCCGTCTGGTGGCGCATCTTGGAGATGCCATCCACGACTTGAGTTTTATGCACCATCGTTTTCGGGAACGCCGAGGTGATTGATACAAGCCGGTCATCGACGTCGCCCGCATTTGTGATCATCATATAGCCCGCCCCGGCCACCGCGCCCGGCGGCGTTGCAAAGCTCATGGGATGGGCAATGCTGATATCGCCCACCCGATAGTCATGGGCGGTGGCATACACATAGACGAGCGCCGCAACCACAGCGGCGAGCATAATTTTGAGAACGGTCATTTCGGTCTTCCATCGTGATGCACCGCGAGCGGGCGCAGGTCTGAAAAGGGGTCAGTTTGTTCAGACGAGGGAAGAGGGCGGGGCACGGGCATGATGGGCTGCGCCGCGCCGCGTCGGGCTTGGTTCAGACACCCGCGCCGCAAGGTCAATTCTCGCCGACAGCATGGGCATTGCACAGCCTACCCCCTCGGGCGCGGCCCCTGTTGCGGGCAACAGGCACAGCACACAATGGGCATCGTCAGGCGCGTGCTGCGCCTCACCCGGATCACAGATCAGCCCTGCGGCCACATAGGCGGCGCGCAGATCATCGGCGGGCAGGCGCGCGGGACCGGGCAGCAAAAACGCCAACAGCACCAGTGCCAGCACGGCACGGTGTGTCAGAGTCATCAGGGCGTACTCAGTCAGCTTCACAGGCGATTCCGATACTATGTCAGGTCGCGATACCATGTGTCATGAGGGCCATTCCAGTTCTCCATCCCCGGTTTCGTCAAACAGCCGCGCGGCGAAACGTAGCTGTCAATCCGCCGCGTCGGGTTCTCGTGCCACGAGATATTGAACGCCCACATCTTAGGGAAGAAATAGAGGCTGTGATACGGCAGCGTATCGTGAATCCACCACGCCAGCCGTTGCCAGCCGCCTTCTTCGGAGACGCGTTCCAAAAAACCCGGCACGACGATAGTGGTTGTCGCCCCCATATGGCCCTCGGCATCGCGCTTGTCCCAGATATGCCCGGCATAATTGGCCTCGTTGCGGGCGCAAGACCAATCGTTTTCGTTCCCCAGCGCATTCACCTCAGGCGAGCGATAGGCAGAGCGGATGATGATCCG
>CALGNW010000212.1 GCA_937958345.1 uncultured Neomegalonema sp.
CTACAGCCATATCAGGATTCCTCCGCCAGTGTTGTGGTCGGCTCAGCGGGCGTTTCGATCCGGGGATCAGGGCCGATGCCCCGCCCGATCTCGTGCGCCGCTTCGGTATAGGTCCAAGGCTGCGCCCCGGTAATTTTCATCGCCCCTGCGGTCAGCACCACAAACGCCAGCGACAGCGGCAGGAAGCATTTCCAACCCAAACGCATCAACTGGTCATAGCGGTAACGCGGCACAATCGCTTTGACCATCGAGAACAGAAAGAAGAAGAACACGATCTTGATGACAAACCACAGCACACCATCGGGCAGGAACGGCACAGGTGACAGCCATCCGCCAAAGAACAGGATCGTCGTCAGGGCGCACATCATCACGATGTTCATGTACTCGCCGATCATGAACAGCAGATAGGGCGTCGACGAATACTCGACCTGATACCCGGCCACCAGTTCCGACTCGGCCTCGGGCAGGTCAAACGGCGGGCGGTTCGTCTCGGCCAGAGCCGAGATAAAGAACACGATAAACATCACCGGCTGCTGCCAGAAATACCATCCCGTGATGCCCCAGCTGCTTTCCTGCGACAGCACAATGTCACTCAGGTTCAGCGACCCGACCATCAGCAGAACGGTCACGATCACAAAGCCAATCGACACTTCGTAACTGACCATCTGCGCCGCAGAGCGCAAACCGCCGAGGAACGGATACTTCGAGTTCGCGGCCCAGCCGCCCATAATCACGCCGTAAACACCCAGCGACGAAATCGCAAACAGGTAGAGAATCCCGACATTCAGGTCGGAAATGACCCAGCCCTCGGCAAACGGAATAACCGCCCACGCGATCACGGCCAGAACAAACGTAATCAGCGGAGCCAGCAGAAACACGGTTCTGTCGGCCCCCGCAGGGATCACGATTTCCTTCATCACAAATTTCAGAAAATCCGCAAACGACTGCAACAGCCCCCAGGGTCCGACCACGTTCGGCCCGCGGCGCAGTTGAACCGCCGCCCAGACCTTGCGATCCATATAAAGCAGGAATGCGAGCGAAATCAGCAAGACGACCAGCACGAGCAGGCATTGACCCAAGATCGTCAGAAAAGTCAGAAACTCGTCCATGCCGAGAAATCCCTCTCGCCGCCCGAGCGGACAGCGCGCAGTCTGAAATTATTTTCGACTGTCTAGGCCCGTTAGCCCGCCGATGCCACCCCTAAAAAGTCGCAGTTGTGCGCTTCAGGCCGTCTTTTTCGCAAGTGCGGCATTCTCGGCAGTCAGTTCGGCGGCGCTTGTCAGCTTTGCCGCCCATTCCAGCGGCACGCCGGTCCCGCCTGTTCCGAGTGCAGCGCCGAAAACCGCGCCCAGCACAGGGGCACGGCCACAGTTATCACCGCCTGCAAAAATGTTACGTTCAATTGCATCCTTATAGGTGCGCGCACGGGCGCAAATCTGAAAAATGACAGGCATGGACTGGGGCAGAGGGCAGGCGCGGCCAACCGTGCCCGCAAAAACCGCCGTATCCGCCTCGCCGCTGCGCACCGCCCCCAACAGGGCCTGCCCGATATCGCCGCCGGTTTTTGTTGCAACAGCCATCGCCGCCTCGCGCGGCGACATGCCGTCATAGGCCGCTTTCAACAGGTCCGAGGCCACCGGCCCCCAGGCAGCAGCCGTGCCGTTCACGCTCGTAATCGCGATAACACGGTCGATCTCTTCGGCAGACACGGCTTTTGCCGCCATGACCGCAGGCAGCCGCGCAATCGCCGGAACCTGATCATCGTCGATACCCGACGGATCACGCCGGTCCGCCGCGATATTCGCCAGCGTTCCCTTGGTGGCCTTGTCAATATAACCGGTCCAAAGACCGCCCGGCCCGAAGGTCGCGGCAAAACGGTCCTGAAAGTCCGTGACGTCGAATCCGCCCTCGGTGGCCAGCATCGACTGCACCGCCACCCGCAGCTGCGCCCCGTATTGCGACAGATCACCGGCCCGCTTTCCGGGATGAACAAAGACGCCCTTAAAGCCGTCAAAATCCCGTGCATCCGGCTCGCGGAAGGCGGGCGCGCCTTCTGCCAGTTCCGCAATCCGTCCGGCGTCATAAAGCCAGTGAAACCCCAGTGCCGCCGCATCCGCAACATACGCACCGAGCAGCGCCGCCTCTATTTTTTCCTGACGCTTCATAAGGCCCTCAGCCGCAGTTGACCGTCACGGACATAATTTTCCGGTTGAACGAATTCGCCGTATAAACAGCGGCCTCGCCCTCGAACCGAAAGGTTTTTCCGTCAAAGGTTCCGGTCTGCTCCGACACTTGCGCCATCGTATCGCCGACGCGGAACCCGACGGATTTGACCTCGCCGTCGAACGCACCCAGCTGCAACAGTTGCGCGCCGGTCGTCGCCTGCGCCTGAATACTGAACGCGCCGGGACCGCCCGAGCACGTCACCGAGTCGATCTCGAATGTGTCGCTGCCCAGTTTCACGGTTGCGGAGGCATTGGCATGGGCCGCACCGGCGAGCATCGCGGTCAGGGACAAAAGGGCGAGCTTGTTCATAAAACCTCAACATTGATAAAAAGGCGCACAGACAACAATTTCAACGCGCTAGGCATCTACATTTGCAGCGAAAAGCCGTTCCGGAAAATCATCTTTTCGCGAGGCGGGGGCCGGTCCCGCCTCGCTGAAAGATTACTCCGCCGCCATCGAAGACGCTTTGCCCTGCGCCAACGCGGAACACGCCGCCATCGTCTCGGACGCGCGCGCAATCGGATTGGTCAGATAAAAATCCCCGACCGGACTGACAAAGGCCGCGTCCGACATCGTGCCGGTTGGTTCCGCCTGCCACGCCGCCGCTGCAATGGCGTTCATGGATTGCAGATGCGGATGCTTTTCAAACATCTGCGCCCGGACCTGATCGAGCGAATCGAACGGCAACGGCTCTCCGAGGCGCTCGGACAGGGCGCGGATAATCGCCCAATCCTCTTTCGCTTCACCCGGCGGGAATGCGGCACGGAACGCCATCTGCGGACGGCCCTCCATATTCACGAAAATACCGGATTGTTCGGCATAGGCCGCCGCCGGAAAAATCACATCGGCGCGGTGCGCACCCGCATCGCCGTGGTGTCCCTGATAAACGACGAAGGCGCTGCCCAACGTGTCCATATCAATCTCGTCCGCGCCAAGCAGATATACGACATCCACGGCCCCGCTTGCCGCGCCGACGAGGATAGCATCGGTATCGCGTCCGCCTTCACCGGGAACAAACCCGACTTCCATGCCGCCGACACGCGCCGCCGCCGTATGCATCATCGAGAACGACCCGCCGAGGGCTTCAGCCAGCGCCATTGCGTTGCCCAACACCGCCGCCCCGTCGTCGCGCGCCGTTGCGCCGACACCGAGAATAATCAGCGGACGTTCGGCTTTCGACAGCACGTCTTTATAGAATTCAGTGTCTTTAACCGATGAAAGCGCGGCGCCGCCCGTCCCCAGATGATGGGTGTCGTAGGTCAGGTCAGCCGCCTCGCCGATCATCCCGACTTCCGTGCCGGTCAGCCATGCTTTGCGGATACGCGCATTCAGCACCGGCGATTCTTTGCGCGGATTTGTGCCGATCAGCAGGATCGCGTCCGCGTCTTCGATACCGTCGATGGTCGCGTTAAACAGCCACGCCGACCGGTTACCGGCTGGCAGTTTTGCTCCGTCCTGACGGCAATCAAGACTCGGCGATCCGATTTGAGCCATCAGAGCCTTCAGCGCAAACATCGCCTCGGTCGAAACCAGATCACCGGCGAGCGCCGCGACCTTGTCGGGTGTCGTCGCGCTGATTTTCTCACGAACGGCGGCAAAGGCCTCGTCCCACGAGGCAGGCGTCAGCTTGCCGTTTTTACGAACATAAGGCTGATCGAGGCGCTGACGCGCAAGCCCATCGCAGGCAAAGCGCGTCTTGTCCGAAATCCATTCCTCGTTCACGCCGTCATGGTTCAGCGGCATGACACGCATGACCTCTGTGCCCTTGGCATCAATACGGATATTCGAGCCGAGCGCGTCCATCACGTCGATGGTCTCGGTCTTCCGCAACTCCCATGGCCGCGCATTGAACGCATAGGGCCGGGAGGTCAGCGCACCGACCGGACACAGATCAATCACATTGCCCTGCAACTCGGATGTCAGCGCCGCGTCGAGATAGCTTACGATCTCGGCGTCCTCGCCGCGTCCGGTACAGCCCATCTCCGGCACACCGGCAACTTCGGTCGCAAAGCGGACACAGCGGGTACACTGGATACAGCGGGTCATGTGGGTTTTGATCAGCGGGCCGAGCGAGATTTCATCCATCGCGCGCTTGGCCTCGCGGAAGCGGCTGAAATCCGCGCCGTAAGCCATCGCCTGATCCTGCAGATCGCACTCACCGCCCTGATCACAGATCGGACAATCGAGAGGGTGGTTGATGAGCAAAAACTCCATCACCCCTTCACGGGCCTTTTTAACGATCTCGGAGTTTGTGTTAATCGCGGGGGGCTGGCCTTCAGGACCGCCGCGCAGGTCTTTGACCTGCATCGCACAGGATGCCATCGGCTTAGGTGCGCCGACTGCTTCGATCAGGCACATCCGGCAGTTACCGGCAATCGACAGACGCTCGTGATAGCAGAAACGCGGGATTTCCTTGCCCGCAACTTCACATGCCTGAAGCACGGTCAGGTTCGGGTCCAGCTCGTGCTCTACCCCGTCAATAACCAGCTTGCGCAGATCGCTCATGTCAGCCTCCGAAATCCTCAGCGCGTTTCACCATACTGCGCTGCGAAAAGAAAGGGTCAGAGTGCCGCTCTCACGGCGATATTGCTGAAATTCGCGCTCAAATAGCAAACAGGCCGACCCGGCTTCCCGGATCGGCCTGATTTTCGAATGTGTCGGATGATGTGCCGGATTACTTCGCGGTGATGACCTTCATCACCAGCTTTCCGTCCGGTTTGATCGGACCGTCTTCTTTTGCGCCCAGCGAATATTCGAAAATGCCGGTAAAGTTTCCGCCCGCTTCGCTGTGAACCATCAGCATCAGCATTTCACCGGGGTTGACCGGCTCGGTCAGAATGGCGGCAACATCTTTGTTGTGGCCTTTGCGCAGCGGTGCATGACCGACGACATAGCCCGGCTTCATCGCCGCGTCGGTGCGGTGAACCACCAGCCAGCCGTTTTCCGGCGCAATCACGTCTTTAGCCGAAACAATGCCGTTCGCGACGGATTGATTACCCGTTTTCACCATCGCGGCCATACCGGAATGGGCATCGGCCATCACGGCGGCGGGTGCGGTCAGGCACATAACAGCGGATGCAGCAAGAATACGGAACATTGGTGACTCCCTTATTTCACAAAGCGCCAACGCGCTCCAGATACCGACAGCTACGCTCCGCGGTCGGAAAAGGGTTCACGGATGATGAAAATTAAAAGCGGCGCGTTGCTCCGCGCCGCTTGTGATCAGGCCGGTTCCGCCTCGATCATGCCCTCTTCGGCGGCCAGTTCGCGCATGCGTTCTGACAGCTTTTCAAAGGCGCGCACTTCGATCTGACGAATACGTTCACGGCTGACATTATAGACCGAGGACAGGTCTTCGAGGGTCACCGGATCTTCCTTCAGCTTGCGCTCGGTCAGAATATGCTGCTCGCGCTCGTTCAGCGCATCCATCGCGCGGGTCAACAGGTCCATGCGCTTGTCATGTTCCTCATTCTCCGCATAGGAACCGGCGGTATCGACATCATCATCGGGCAGCCAGTCCTGCCACTCCGCGATCCCGTCGCCATCGCCCTTCAACGGCGCGTTCAGCGATGCATCACCGCCGCCGCCCATCCGCCGGTTCATCGACACGACATCGGCCTCGGTGACAGACAACTGCTTGGCAATCGTCTCGACGTTCTCGGGACGCAGATCGCCCTCCTCCAGCGCACCAATGCGGTTTTTCGCACGGCGCAGATTGAAGAACAGCTTTTTCTGGCTGGCGGTCGTTCCCATTTTCACGAGCGACCATGACCGCAGAATATATTCCTGAATCGACGCGCGGATCCACCACATCGCATAGGTCGCGAGGCGGAAACCCTTATCGGGATCAAAGCGTTTGACCGCCTGCATCAGACCGACATTCGCCTCGGACACAACCTCGGAAATCGGCAGGCCGTACCCGCGATAGCCCATTGCAATTTTTGCCGCGAGGCGCAGGTGTGATGTCACCATCAGATGCGCGGCTTCGGTGTCCTCGCGCTCGATCCAATCGCGCGCAAGCTGAAACTCCTGCTCTTTTTCAAGCATGGGGAATTTGCGGATCTCGGTCAGATAACGGCTCAGACCGTTTTCAGAAGTAAGGGCCGGTACGTTACCAGTGGCGGCTGCCATTCAGGTCGCTCCAAAATTATTATCAGTCTGCTTTGCTACTTAACGTTTCGGTCAGCATTATGTCTTCAACGCAAGATATAGCGCATTCCGTCGCGGAAAGGCGGCAATTTTGGTTAAAACCACGCGGTTTTTATCGAATTGCCGCAACGCAAAAGCGTCATGGCCTGCGTCCCTCGGCCTCTATCGGCACTTCCACTCGCCCCGACGACCCCCTATATCCATCGCAGCATTATTTAAGTCGTGAGGACGGACCACCATGGACAGCATGAACGATCGCAAAAAAGCCTTTGAAAAGAAATTCGCCCACGACGCGGAAATGGTTTTCAAGGCCGAGGCACGACGCAACCGTGCACTGGCTGAATGGATTGGCGAAAAGTGGGGACTGACCGCCGCGGAGGCCGAGGCCTACGGCGTCACCCTGATCGGCGCGGATATGAAAGAGGCTGGCGACGACGATGTCATCCAAAAAGTCCTCGCCGATGCGGCAGAGCGCGACGCAACGATTGACGAAGCCGAGTTGCGCGCCAAATCCGAAGAATTGCTAACGGCTGCCAAGGCCGGGCTGATGGAAGAAGAGTCCTAATCGCTAAGGCGGTTAAAAAAGGCGATCTTCCTTCAAAGGATTGC
>CALGNW010000213.1 GCA_937958345.1 uncultured Neomegalonema sp.
TATGGGCGCGCTGTTGGCCGGAACCCGCTATCGCGGTGATTTCGAAGAACGCCTTAAGGCAGTGATGACCGAGTTGGAGGATCACGAGGACGCGATCCTGTTCATCGACGAGATTCATACGGTTATCGGTGCGGGCGCGACGTCGGGCGGGGCCATGGACGCCTCGAACCTGCTGAAACCCGCGCTGCAGTCAGGCAAGCTGCGCTGTATGGGGTCGACGACCTATAAGGAATACCGCCAGCATTTCGAAAAGGACCGTGCGCTGTCCCGCCGGTTCCAGAAAATCGACGTGAACGAGCCTTCGGTCGAAGATGCCATCAAAATCCTCAAGGGCGTAAAGCCGTATTTCGAGGAGCATCACGGCGTCAAATACACCTCGGATGCGATCAAATCGGCGGTGGAACTGTCGGCACGCTATATCCACGACCGCAAGTTGCCCGATAAGGCGATTGATGTGATCGACGAGGTCGGCGCAGCACAAATGCTGGTTCCCGAGGCCAAGCGCCGCAAGACGATGACTTCGAAGGAAATCGAGGCCGTGGTCGCGAAGATCGCCCGGATTCCGCCGAAAACGGTCACCAAGGACGATGCCGAGGCGCTGAAGGACCTGGAGGCCGGACTGCGCCGCGTCGTCTTCGGTCAGGACAAGGCCATCGACGCGCTCGCCAGCGCCATCAAACTTGCGCGGGCGGGCCTGCGCGAGCCGGAAAAACCAATCGGATCGTATCTGTTCACCGGCCCCACGGGTGTCGGTAAAACCGAAGTGGCAAAGCAACTGTCCGAGATTCTGGGCGTTGAAATGCTGCGCTTTGATATGTCGGAATACATGGAGAAGCACTCGGTCTCGCGTCTGATCGGCGCGCCTCCGGGCTATGTCGGGTTTGATCAGGGCGGTCTGCTGACCGACGGCGTTGACCAGCATCCCCATTGCGTTCTGCTGCTGGACGAAATGGAAAAAGCCCATCCTGACGTCTACAACATTCTGTTGCAGGTGATGGATAACGGCAAGCTGACGGATCACGGCGGCAAGACCACCGATTTCCGCAATGCGATCATCATTATGACGTCGAATGCGGGTGCATCCGAGATGGAGAAAAACTCCATCGGATTTAACCGCGGCCAGCGCGAAGGCGAGGATACGGCGGCGGTCGAGAAGATGTTCTCGCCCGAGTTCCGCAACCGCCTCGATGCGGTGATCCCGTTCGGGCGTCTGCCGAAAGAGGTGGTGCTGAAGGTCGTCGAGAAGTTCGTGTTGCAGCTTGAGGGGCAACTCGCAGACCGCAATGTCAGCTTTGAACTGACCACGCCTGCCGCGGCATGGCTGGCCGATAAGGGCTATGACGAGAAAATGGGCGCGCGTCCGCTGGGTCGTGTGATTCAGGAACACATCAAAAAGCCGCTGGCCGAGGAACTGTTGTTCGGCAAGCTGGCCAAGGGCGGCATTGTCAAAGTGGCCGTCAAGGCAGGCAAGCTGGACCTGATCATCCTGCCGCCGGACCCGCCCCGGATCGGCAAAAAGAAAACGCCGCTGTTAGAGGCGAGCTGAATAACGAGGGCCGCGCTGGTACAGTGCGGCCCTTATCCGTTGTGCCGCTAACGTCAATTTAACGACGATTGGCAATCCTTTGCGCGAAACGCGGAGGACGATTGTGATGGGTATGACTGTCTCACGGGCGCTGAGCATGGCTGTGGTTGCGATCGGCGCCATCCTGATGCTGCCTGCTGCCGCGCCCGCGCCGTCGGGAATAAAACCGATCAGACTGGGCCTGCCGATTGACTGCACGCTGGGCAAGGATTGCTTTGTCCAGAACTATGTCGATATGGAGCCGTCGGGCGAGGCCAAAGATTTCACCTGCGGACCGCTGGCCTATAACAATCACCAGGGCACGGACTTTCGCTTGCGGAACCGCAGCGCGCTGAAGCGGCCCTATGCGGCGCTGGCCACCGCGCCCGGCAAGGTCGTGCAGGTGATCAACAACCGGCCCGATCATAACTTTGAAGAGGGCGCGTATACCGCGCTGGATTGCGGTAACGCGGTGATGATTGACCATGGCGGCGGGTGGATGAGCCAGTATTGCCATCTGGCCGAGGGAACCGTGCGGGTGAAGAACGGCGATACCGTCACGTCCGGCCAGCCCGTCGGTGATGTCGGGTCTTCGGGCGGAACCAGCTTTCCGCATTTGCACTATGCGATCCGCGCCTTCAACGCGACGATTGACCCGTTTATCGGCGTCAGCCCCACGGGATGCGAAGCCGAGGAGGCGACGCCGCTGTGGGATCCGTCGATTGATATGTTCTATGCCGAAAGCGCGGTGCTGGGCTTTGGGGCAACCCGCAACTTTCCGAATCTGCAAGCCATGGAGAGCGGTGTTCTGTCCGCTCTGCCTCAGGACGAATTTGCCCCGTTTTATGTCTGGGCTCATCTGATGGGCGTGCAAAAGGGGGATATTCTGCGCTTTGTTGCCTTTGGCCCCGACGAGAAAATCCTCGCCAGCGAGCGGTTTGAAATCAAGGAAGACAAAACAATCTTTGCCGCGAATATCGGGGTCGACCCTGAGGATGCGGGTTTTGAGAGCTGGCCTGCCGGAGCCTATGAGGGGCGGTTTGCGTTTTACCGGCGCGGGCAGGAAATCGGCAAGCGGTCGGTGACGTTTGCTCTGCCTGCCAAGCGGCCAATGCAACCGGCCTCGGAAGTCGTCAAAGATTAAACCCGGCACAGCGGGAAGCCGTGCCGGGCGGCGCAGGGAGGGACGCCGTTGGTGTTACGCCCGCAGGCTCAGGATTCAGTGACCCCGGAAAATTCCGAAGAAACCGAAGCTATGCTTTCCGCCAAACCCGCGCCGTGTGTTGCGGTGGCCGAAGCCGGAGTGATTGAAACCGCGATTGTAAAAACCGTTATTGGCAAAGCCGCGATGGCCGAAGCCTTTGCGCGCAAAGTTGCGGCGCTGGTTAAAGTTGCGGTTCGTGTGGTGACGGCGCTGGGCAAAGCTGTTGCGGCGGAAGCCGTCGGAGGCGCGGTTGTCGCGGTTGCCGCCGCGCACGGTATGCAGCAGATCACCCGAATCTGCGCCGGTCTGCGCGACCGTAAAGCCGGTCAGGGCGAGGGGGGCGGCTTGCGCGGAAGAGGTGGTTCCGGCAACAGCGAAACCAAGAAAGAGCGTCGCGGCAATGAGGGTGGCTTTCATAGTCTTTCTCCTGAGTGGCTTGGGTTTGTCGTTCGTCGTGTCGGTAGAACAAACATGACGCGCCGGTCAGGGATTTGGAAATATCGATTGGCTTGGCGTTTGATACCCCGCGGCTATGGCGGTAACAGCGCGCTCAACAGGGCGTGAGAGAGGGAACCAAAACGCCGGTTGGTTTTCGGGTTTTTTGAGAGGCTGGGCTTCGGGGTGTGAGAGCTATGGGGAGGAGGTCCCCGCTTTCGCGGGGACGACAGGTCGGGGTGAGGGGGTTTATGAATGCGGTCATTCCCTCGAACGAGGGGATCTCGATCCCTTTAGTCGTCCTTCGGATGAGAAATCTTTTGAATGGTGGGAGGTCCCCCGCTTTCGCGGGGACGACGGGGGATGGGGTGGTGTCAGGGTGCTTTTGGGGATTTAGCAAATGCTCTCAGTGATTTTTGCTGTGCAAAAAGTCACTTGCCGCTGTGAGGGCGTCACCGGTGTAGAGGCGGACGCATTCGCTTTGCGAATGCTCCTATGTCAACGCTTTGACCAGTTGCGCCAGATCGTCCGGCAAGTCGCTTTCGAAACGCAGGTCTTCTTTTGTCACGGGATGAACAAAACCGAGGGATTTCGCGTGAAGGGCCTGC
>CALGNW010000214.1 GCA_937958345.1 uncultured Neomegalonema sp.
TTGACGGCGCGCAGTTGCAATTCGTCCAAAAACTCGATTCGAGCGACCGGGATACCCATCTGAATGGTCTCGATCACCGCCTGCACCGCGCCCTCGACTGTTTCAAAGCCGCAAACCGCAGAAGAGACCGCCTCGGGTTGACCGAACAGCTTGACGGTCAGCTCGGTCATAATCCCCAAAGTGCCCTCGGACCCGACCAGTAATTTGCACAGATCGTAACCCGCAGCAGATTTACGCGAGCGCGAACCCGCGCGGATGACGCGGCCATCGGCAAGAACCGCTTCGCAGGCCATTACACATTCGCGCATAGTGCCGTACCGAACCGCGTTTGTGCCCGATGCACGGGTTGCGGCCATGCCGCCTATGCTGGCATCGGCGCCTGGATCGACCGGAAAAAACAGACCGGTCGCGCGCAGGTCTTCGTTCAGTTGCCGCCGTGTCACGCCGGGCTGCACAACGGCATCCATGTCCTCCTGATTTACCTTCAGGATCGCATTCATCCGGCTCAGGTCGAGGGTTATGCCGCCGCGTATCGGCACGATATGTCCCTCCAGCGAGGTTCCGGCCCCATAGGCGGTGATGGGGCAGCCGGTATCGCGGCACACCTCGATGATTGCGCGCACATCATCGGTACTTTCGGGGAATAGGACGGCGTCGGGCCGCACCGGTGCATGATGCGCCTCGTTGCGCGAATAGTGCTCGCGCATGGCATCTGTGGTCATGCAGCGGTCGTGAAACTGATTGCTCAGTCGTGTGATCGCGTCAGAGATCGACATGCTTCCTCCCCTTCTTCCGCCCTTACTTAGCGCAGGATTCACGGGGTGAAAGCCGAAAAGTTTACCGAACGGCAGAAACAAAAAGAGCAGGCCCCGGCGGAGCCTGCTCTGCGCTTCTGTTGAAACCGTGACAACCGTTCAGCGGCGCTTATTCTCCCGCGCGCCGCCAATCGGTGCCTTACGGCAGCAAAACGCCGTCGATGACGTGGACGACGCCGTTGGACTGGTACACGTTTGATTGCAGGACACGTGCTGCATTGCCTTTTGCGTCAATGACATAGATGTCATCGCCGGTCGGGTTGACCGTCAGCGCGCCGCCCTGAACGGTGGTGAAGCTTGTGCTCAGGTTTGACCCTTTCTGGGCGAGGATCGCGTCGGTATCAAACGTACCGGGGACGACGTGATAGGTTAGCACGCCTTGCAGATCGGCCTTGTTTTCAGGCTGGAGCAGTGTATCGACCGTCCCTGCCGGCAGGGCATCGAACGCCGAGTTGACGGGTGCGAAAATGGTGAACGGGCCGGGTCCCTGAAGGGTCTCAACCAGATCTGCCGCCTTCACTGCTGCGACCAGCGTGGTCAGGTTATCAGCCGTTGACGCATTGGCGACGACGTTCTGATTGGAAAACATCGGGGCATTCCCGACCGTTACGCTCGTCACGCCGGCGTTGGTGGAGGCATCAGCAACCATTGGCTGCGTCTCGACCATTGTTTCTTTTTTCATCATCGCGTCGCCGCTTTTCATGGTGTCATTCGTACACCCGGCGAGCAAAAGAGCCGAAACAGCAGCAGTCGAGGTGATTTTCCACAGTGATGTCATTGGTTGTTCCTTAAGTCCCTGATCAGGTACGGCCCCTCTACGTGAGTGCCGCTTGAGACCTGTATACGTTTGGGAAGCGGAAAGGTTTCTTAACAAACTGTGAATTTTTACTTTGATTGTCGAAATCGCTCTGCCCTGAATAATTTGCGGCAGGGCAGAGCATTTCATTTCTATTGCGCGTTCGAATACATTTCGTCGCGGCGTATCAGGAAGGCGGGCGGCGTCTCTTCCGCTTTCTCGACTTTGGCAGCGTCTTTGACTTCGGCAATAATTGCCTGAGCCGTCGACTGTGTGAGTTGCTGGCGCAGTTGCGGCTCCAGTTCCTCAAATGCCGGGGGCTGGCTCATCCGTCGGTCCTCGACCTTGATAACGTGCCAGCCAAAGCGGGTTTGCACGGGGTCCGAGATGTCACCGGCCTTCATCGAGAACGCCGCCTCGGCAAAGGGTGCGACCATGTCGCCCTTTTTGAAGTAGCCGAGATCGCCGCCGGAGGCTCCTGAAGGTCCGGTAGATTTCTCTGCTGCAACCTTGGCGAAGTCTTCGTCACCCGCGCGCAGAGACTTGGTGATGGCTTTCGCATCATCCTCTTCTTCTACGAGGATGTGCCGCGCGCGGACTTCTTCCTCGCTCGGGAACTCGGCGGTCATTTTTGCGTAAGCTTCTTTCAGCGCATCATCGGTGACACGTTTCGCAAGCTCGGTGGTGATGTAGGATTCGGCCAGCGTTGCGCGGCGCGCGGCATCCAGACGGGCCTTCACCTCGCGCGACTCGTCCAGACCGGCTTCCAGCGCCTTGTCCATCAGCGCGTATTCGCTGACCAATTGCTCGGTGATGGCCTCAAGCATCTTTTCGTCAGGCTGACCGCGCATTTGTTCGGGCAGTGTGGAGAAAGTCAGGGCCGCATCGCTCATCGTCACCTTGTTTTTGCCGACGGTGGCCAACACCTCGCTCCCGTCGTTTTGGGAGAGAGCGACTTTGATCTCGCTTTCACCTACAGATTGAGCAGAAGCTGCGCCGAGGCACAGGGCGAGAGCAATCATGCTGGTTAGTGTGGTTTTCATCAAACGTGTTCCTCGTTTCTCGCAATCGACGGTTCAGGGTGCTTATGGCGCATTCCCGCGACATTGACATCCCTTAACCCGCTGCATAAGTCTCCGGCCAGCCCACAGAGCATTGTTCCGTTGGCGCGCAAACGCGTGCCGTATGTTAAAGTTCGACCGGGTATCGGCTGATTTGCGAGAGACGATGTCTTTCGCATGGTCGAATTAAGACGATGACGCGGGCAGAAACCCCGCAGAAAGGCACGCATCCATGTTGGGTCTCGGCAAGATCGCCAAGTCGGTTTTCGGCACCGCGAATGACCGTAAGGTTAAGATTGCGATGAAATCGCTCACGGGCGTCGAGGGACTGGAATCGGGATTAGAGGCCCTGTCCGACGACGAGTTGCGTGCAAAGACCGAAGAATTCCGTTCCCGCCACAAAAATGGCGAGACGCTGGACGCCCTGATGAACGAGGCGTTCGCCGTGGTGCGTGAGGCGGCAAAGCGTTCAATGGGCCTGCGTCCCTTTGATGTGCAACTGCTTGGCGGCTATATTCTTCATCAGGGTAACATTTCCGAGATGAAGACCGGCGAGGGTAAAACCCTCGTGGCGACCCTGCCGGCGTATCTCAACGCGATGGCGGGTAAAGGTGTGCATGTTGTCACCGTCAACGACTACCTCGCTGCCCGCGATGCCGAGTGGATGAGTGCGGTCTACAATTTCCTGGGCCTGACAGTTGGTACGATCGTCTCGGGCATGGACGATGATGCACGGCGCGAGGCGTATGCTTGCGACGTGACCTACGCGACAAATAACGAGCTGGGCTTTGATTATCTGCGCGATAATATGAAGTACTCGGTCGAAGACATGGTGCAGCGCGGCCATCATTATGCGATTGTTGATGAGGTTGACTCAATTCTTGTCGACGAGGCGCGGACGCCGCTGATTATTTCCGGTCCGGCTGAAGATTCCAGCGAACTTTACATGGCCATCGACAAGCTGATTCCGCAGCTGACCGAGGAACATTACGAGGTGGATGAGAAGCAGCGGTCCTCGACATTGACCGAGGAGGGCAACGAA
>CALGNW010000215.1 GCA_937958345.1 uncultured Neomegalonema sp.
CAGCATGTCGATGACGGCATGGCGCTGATGGCCCGGTCGGGGCATATTTGCCCGGTCACGTCGCAAGCGGCCTGAACAGCCTCAATTTTTGAGAGACTTTCCCCAATGAAAAAAGCCCGGCTAGAGCCGGGCTTTCGAGACACAGACAGGGCGCATCATTCAGTGAAGTTTTGCGCCTGCCATTTGGATACCGTCGTCGATCAGGGAACCGGCTTTCGCGCCGTCCATTTTCTGACCGAGCACTTCCGAGGCCGCAGCGACCGCGGCTGTGGACGCCGCGTTGCGAACTTCGCGGGTGGCAGCAGCTTCGACCTGAGCGATGCGTTCCTCGGCTGATTTCAGCTTGCGGGCAATCGATTCTTCGAGATCAAGCTTGGCCTGTTCAGACGCGCGTTTGGCATCGGCGCGGGCGCGCTCAACAATGGTTTCGGCGTCGCGCTTTGATTCAGCGGTCCTACGCTCAAAACCTGCGAGCAGCTTTTGCGCTTCTTCACGGGCCTCGCGGGCTTCATCAAGCTGCGTTTTGATACCGTCCGCGCGCTTGTCGAGCATCGCTGCAATCATCGCCGGAACGCGAAACCACGCGAGTACGGCGAGGAAGATGAGAAAGCCAACAAGGATTGCTGTTTTATCACTCATTTCGCCACTCCCGATGCGGACAGCGCACGCGCGACGGCGGCTTCAATGGACGATTTGTCGGCGAGACCCGGTGCAAGTTTGTCGATAATCGCCTGCGCGGTATCGGTCGCGATGGCCTTGGCGTTTGTTGCTGCCGTAGCCCGCACTTCACCAATCCGCGCTTCGCTTTCCGCCGTGCGCGCCGCAATCTCCGCTTCCGCTTCGGCCGAGGCCGCTGCGAGTTCGGCATCAATTTCGGCCTGCGTCTCGGCAATAATTTTGTTGGCATCTGCCTTTGCACTCGCAAGTGCCGCCGCATGAGCAGCCTCGGCGTCTTCTGCCTGTTTCTTCAACTCTGCTGCCTTGTCGAGATCATCGGCAATGGCGTTGTGACGGTCTTCAAGCGCGCCTGAAATCTTAGGCAGGATCGAACCGTTCAAAATCTTGTAGAGAACGAACAGCGCCAGCGCCGTCCAGAAAATCTGTGACGCCCACGTGCTGAAGTCCAGCTGGGGCATGCCGCCGCTGCTGTGTGCCGCTGCATCCGCAGCGCCCTCTGCAAGGGAGGTGTTTTCCGTCGCCATCCGATTCTCCAAAAATCCACGCGCGCCCCTTGAGCGGAGCGCGCGTTCAAACGTTACGGGTTCAGATTAAACCGCGAAGAGAAGAAGCAGAGCGACGAGGAACGAGAAGATTCCGAGTGCTTCTGCGAGCGCGATGCCGACGAACAGCATCGGGGTCTGGCCCTGAGCAGCCGCAGGGTTGCGCAGGGCGCCGGAGAGGAAGTTACCGGCAATGATACCCACACCGATACCAGCACCGCCCATGCCGATAGCGGCAAGGCCTGCACCGATGTATTTGCCCATGTTTGCGATATCGCCTTCCATAGCGTAGCTCCTTAGGTTGTAAACTTGTGTGTTTCTTTGTTTGCGTTAGTGCAGGTTCAGTGCGTCGTTAAGGTAAACGCAGGTCAGGATCGTGAAGACGTATGCCTGCAGAACCGCAACCAGAACTTCGAGTGCTGTCAGTCCGACGACGCCGACGATCGACGGAACAACCAGCAATGCGCTGGCACCGGCGAAGGCCCCGATAACTTTCAGAACAGCGTGACCGGCCATCATATTCGCCCCGAGGCGGATCGAATGGCTGATCGGGCGCGCGAGGTAAGAGATCACCTCGATGATGCACAGGATCGGACGAAGCGCGGGGGGAGCCTGTGCAGGCCAGAAGAACGAGAAAAAGTGCGTCCCGTGCTTCAGGAAACCAATGACCGTGACGCTGATAAAGACCGACAGCGCCAGAAAGACGGTGACCGCAAAATGGCTGGTGACCGTAAAGCTGTAGGGGATCATGCCGATCAGATTACAGGCCAGAATGAAGATAAACACCGTGAAGATATACGGAAAATACTTCAGCGCCTCGTCGCCCGCCGTGTCACGGACCATGTTGCGGACAAATTCGTAAATGCCCTCGGCAACCGATTGCATCCGCGACGGCACGAGGCTGTGCCCGCTGACCGCTGTCCACAGGAAAACGACAATCGCAGCAACGGCGATGAACGCGAACAATGCGGAGTTGGTGAACCCCATATTTGCGATACCGAGGTCGATATCGAAGAAGTACTTGATGTCAAACTGGTGCATCGGATCGATGTTCAGTTCGCCCTCGACTGCCTCTTTCGCCAAGTTCGTCTCCCTTATCACGGCCTAAGCCGTGCCATCGTCTTCGACAAAGCCCCGCGCCGTCGCGAGGATCGTCTTAATACCGGCGACAAAACCGAACCCGCCGAGAATCAACAGAAATAGCGGCAGAGTTCCGAATGCCCAGTCGAGCGCGTAGCCGATGCAGCCGCCGACCACAACAGAAACCACCAGTTCAACGATCATTTGCCACGCACGGCTGAGCGTTTTGTACTTGGTGGTCTGCACCCGTTTCGGGCCCTCAAGCTTTTCACGAGCGGCGTCTATCCGTGCGCCAAGCTCGTCGAGCGACTTGCGATCCGTCTCACCGGCCTTCCCGTCGGGGTCGGCCATCCGCACTCTCCTTAGAAACCCGAGGGCGAATTGCCCCTAGAAACCGCGCGCACCATAGGCAGGCGGCTTTTTTGTGTCAAGAATCTGTGGCGCACTGCAGCATTTAATTTTATTGTTTAATTACAGCGTTATACAGTATGGCCGGATGCTACGATGGGTCGATGCACGACCAAGCGGCCTGCGCAGCGACCGGAAGCGGGGTGAATCGCCCCGACCGGCTAGGCCGCTTCCGTCGCCACCAGATCAACCGCCGCGCCGAGATCGACGGAAACGAGGCGGCTGACACCGCGCTCGACCATCGTCACGCCGAACAGCCGGTTCATGCGCGCCATTGTTACCGCGTGGTGGGTAATTACCAGAAAACGGGCATCGGCGCGGCGGGTCATTTCATCGAGCAAATCGCAGAAACGTCCCACATTCGCGTCGTCGAGCGGGGCATCCACCTCGTCGAGGACGCAAACCGGCGCGGGATTGACGAGGAACACCGCGAAAATCAACGCCAGCGCCGTCAGCGTCTGCTCGCCGCCCGACATCAGAGACAGGGATTGCAGGCGCTTTCCCGGCGGTTCACACATGATTTCAAGGCCCGCCTGTAGCGGATCATCGGATTCGGTCAGTTCGAGCCGGGCACTGCCTCCGCCGAAAAGATGCGTAAAGAGGCCGGTGAAGTGATTGTTCACCTCTTCGAACGCCGCCAGCAGGCGGGCGCGGCCCTCTTTGTTCAGCTCGGCAAGCCCCTTGCGCAGTTTGCCGATGGCTTCTTCAAGGTCATCGCGCTCGGTCCCGAGGGCTTCGCGTTCGGTTTCCGCCTCTTTGATCTCGATGGCGGCGCGCAGGTTGACCGCCCCCAGACGCTCGCGGTCCATTTTTAGCTTGGTCAGGCGGGCCTCGACATCGGACAGCGCCACGACAGGCGCGTCGGCATCGGCAAAGCGGGCGGCAACGTCTGCGGGTTCGGCCTTTGCCTCCTCGCGCAGGGCGGCTGCGGCCTCGGATTTGCGGGCGATTGCTGCCTCTGCAACGGCCTCAGCCCGGGCGCGGGCCTCGCGGGCGGTGGCGAGCGCAGAGGCAGCCTCGGAGTCGGTTCTCGCCGCAATGCGGGCGGCGGATTCAGCGGTCGACAGCGCATCGTTTGCGGTGCTGACCCGCTCTTCGGCGGCCTCTAAGTCAAAGGTCAGCTCGTCGCGGAGGGCGGCGACGGCTTCGGGGGCGGACTTGGCGGCGTCGCGCTCTCGCCCGACGGCATTCCGGCGCGATTCGAGGTCAGCGGTGCGGGCCTTGGCCTTTTCCGCGCGATCCTGCCAGTTGGTAAGATCGCGGGTGATGGTCTCAAGACGGCTGGCACGGGCGCGTTCGGTGGCGGCCAGTTCGTCATGCTCGGACTTCGCCGCCGCATGGGCCTGACGCAGCGCCGCCAAAGCGGTGCGGGCGGTTTCGGCTTCGGTGCGCAGGGCCGTCGGATCGCCGATCTCGGCAAGGGCGGCGCCGGCGGTGTCGAGAGCCTCGCGGGCGCGCTGTTCGGCGGCGGTCTGGCTTTCAACACTTTCGGAGAGTTGCGCGTGGGTGGTCCGCAAGCGGGTGAGCTTGGCATCGGCATCGGCAAAGGCGCGTGCCGAACCGGCGGCAGCGTCCTGTACCTTTTGATGTTCGGAACGGGCATTCGATTCGGCAAGGCGGGCATCGGCCAGACCGCGTTCGAGGCGGTCGAGAGTGCGGGTTGCCTCCTCCAGTGTGGCTTCCTCGGTTCCCAGCTCGGTTTTCAGCGAATCGACGCGGTTCAGACGGGCAAGACGGATGATTGCCGGATCGCCTGCGCGTGTCTCCGCACCGCTGAAAAAGCCGTCCCAGCGCCACAGGTCGCCCTCGGGGCTGACGAGGTGCTGGCCGGGTTTGAGCGATTTTTGCGCTTCCGGGCCTTCGGCACGCGAGACGACCGACGTGACGGCCAGACGGCGCGCGAGGGCGGCGGGGGCATCCACATGGGCGGAGAGCGGTTCGCCGACCGGCGGGCTGGACCCCAGCAGTTTAAGCGCCAGCCAGCCGCGTGCCTTTTCGGAAAAGCCCTGCATCTCGGGCGCGGCGGCATCCTCGCCCAGCGCGGCGGCAAGGGCGGCCTCGTATCCGGGGGCCGCGCGCATGCGGGTCAGGATGGCCGCGCCGGTATCGGTTTTATTTTCCGCCGCCAATGCCTTGTCGAGCGAGTCGATCTCGGCGAGGAGCGCGTTGCGCGCCGCGCGGCGGGTGGAGACGACGCCGCGTGCCTCGGTCTCGCGTTCCTCGAAGGATTCCCGTTCTTCGCGGGTGCGGGTGATGCGGTCAGGGGCGCCCGCGACGTCGGCACGGGCGGTTTCATCGGCGGATTTTGCAGCCTTGAAGGCGGCCTCGGCGGCGGTGATCTCGGCGGAGAGCTGTTCGATTTTCGGGGCGTCCTGCTCCAGACGCGACCGGGTCTGCGAGAGCGCGCGCTCGGCCTCGCCCTTTGCGCGTTCCGCCGCCGTGCGCTCGGCGGTTGCCGCCGCCGCGCGGGACGAGAGACGGTCGAGCGCCCCCTCGGCGTCGGTCACGACAGTTGCGGCGGCCAGCGCGGCTGTCTTCGCCTGCTCGATCCGGGCGGCATCCGTGCCCTGCCCTTCGAGCGAGTCGCGTTCGGCCTGAAGCTCGGCCAGTGCCTTCACGGCGTCGCTGCCAAGCTCGCCCTCGCGTTCGAGGTCTTTGCCGATACGGATAAACTCGGATTCAAGTCGCTCAAGCGTAGCCTTGGCCCGCGCGGCTTCCTCGTCCAGACCATCGCGTTTGGCTGTAAGGCGCGCATAGACGGCCTGACCAATCGTTGCTTCCTCGCGCAGTGCAGGCAGCGCCTCGGCGCTTTCCTCACGCGCACGGGCGGCCTCGCCCGCCGCCGTTGTCGCGGACGCCACGGCCAGCGTTGCTGCCGTCATGGTCGATTGAGCGGTCAGTGCCTCGGCATCCGCCTCCGCGTAGCGCAGCCACACCAGCAATGCGGCGGTCTCGGAGATATCTTCGCTCAGTTTAGCGTAGCGCTCCGCCTGACGGGCCTGACGGCGCAGCGAACTAATCTGTGCATCGAGGCGGGTCAGCACATCATCCACCCGCAGCAGATTTTCGTCCGACGCTTTGAGTTTTAACTCCGCTTCGCGGCGGCGGACGTTCAGGCCGGAGACCCCCGCAGCCTCCTCCAGAAAACGGCGGCGTCCGGTCGGTTTGGCTGAGATCAGCTCCGCGATGCGGCCTTGTCGCACCAGCGCGGGCGATTGCGCGCCACTGGCGGCATCGGCGAACAGCATCCGCACGTCACGGGCGCGGGTTTCCTTGCCGTTGACGCGGTAGGTCGAGCCGACGTCGCGGGTGATGCGGCGCACGACTTCCAGTGTCTCGGCATCACCGAATTGCGGTGGAGCAAGG
>CALGNW010000216.1 GCA_937958345.1 uncultured Neomegalonema sp.
GATACGGGTCAAGGTAACCGTTGATACCGAAGCGGGCGAAGCAACAATCGACTTCACCGGCACGTCGGATCACAGCCCGTTCAACTACAACGCCCCCCTCGCCGTGTGCCACGCGGCGGTGCTGTATGTTTTCCGCACGCTGGTCGGGTCGGACATTCCGCTGAATGAAGGGTGCATGAAACCGCTCAAAGTAATCGCGCCTGCCGGAACCATGATCAATGCGCAATATCCTGCCGCCGTTATCGCGGGCAATACCGAGGTCAGCCAGTCCATCACTGACTGCCTCTACGGCGCATTGAATGCCGTGGCGGGCTCACAAGGGACGGTCAATAATTTCGTCTGGGGCAATGACCGTTTTCAGAACTACGAGACCATCGGCGGCGGTGCTGGCGCCGGCAACGGGTTCGAGGGCGCAAGCGCCGTTCACACCCATATGACAAACACACGGCTCACGGACCCCGAAGTCCTCGAAACCCGCTTTCCTGTGCGGGTCGAAAAGTTCGGCATCCGCAGCGGCTCGGGAGGCAAGGGTAAATGGAGCGGCGGTGAAGGGATAGAACGGGACGTCCTGTTTCTTGACGGCGTCACGGTCACGACGCTCAGCTCTCACCGCATCACACAGCCGCGAGGAATGGATGGCGCGGATGACGGGGCCATCGGTGAAAACTCGGTGATCCGCGCAGACGGCACACGCGAGGCACTAAAGGGCAATGACCAGTGTGCCCTTGAACCGGGTGACATCTTTGCCATGCTCACACCGGGCGGCGGCGGCTGGGGAAAGGCCTGAGACGACAGCACAAGCGGTGTGCCGTCTCGGATAGCAACGGGTTTCGATAGGAGGACAGATCGTGGCTCAGAATAAACGATGCGATTGGTGCGGCGAAGACCCGGTTTACGTCGCCTATCACGATACCGAGTGGGGCGTGCCCCAGTTCGACTCGCGCACGCTTTACGAAAAGCTGATGCTGGACGGATTTCAGGCCGGGCTGTCGTGGATTACTATTCTCCGAAAACGCGACGGGTTCCGCGACGCCTTCGAAGGTTTCAAACCCGAAGTGGTGGCGCGCTATGGCGATAAGGAAATAGAGCGCCTCGTCAACGATGCCCGCATTGTGCGCCATCGCGGAAAAATCACCGCGACCATCGGCAATGCACAGGCCTATCTGAAGATTTCCGAAACCGAGAGCTTCAGCGATTACCTGTGGAAGCATGTAGACGGAAGGCCGATCCAGAACCGGCCCGAGACAATGGCTGACGTACCCGCGCAAACGGATTTATCGGTCGCCATTTCAAAACAGCTCAAGAAAGACGGGTTCAAGTTCTGCGGCCCCACGATTGTCTACGCGGTGATGCAGGCAATGGGCATGGTCAACGACCATATGGTCGACTGCCCCCGCCACAAGGCCTGCGCCGCCCTGGCCCCGAAATGAACCAGTCCCGGGCGACTCCTGTGCCGGTGTCTCAAAAACCTTCGGCTTGATGCCGCTCCTGCAGCGGAATGGTTTTCTCACTCTCACAGTCTCCTCCAGCCCGAAGGCCGGAGGAGTTCTCTCGTCAGTGGATTACTGAACCGTGATCGTTGGTGCGGTAACCGAGATTCCGCCAAAACCGACCGTTGCTGGCGTGGTCGAATACGTCGTCACCGGCGCAGCCGATACCATCGGAGCCGTCTCGGTTGTAACAACCGGTGCAGAAGCGGCAGGCACTTCGTCAATGTAAACCAGCGGTGCGCTCACTGACGTATTAAAGCTTGCCGGCGCATTGATGCTTGGCGGCGTAGCCGTCACAACCGATGCCGGAATAACCGAGGTCGAAACAACTGTGGCCGGACCGGCTTGGTACTGTTGCAGCGCGGTGGTCAGGATTGCCTGACGGATCGCAGCCTGCATGCCGGTGATCTGCGCATCGGTCGACGGAACCAGCGCCTGCATGATGGCTTCCTGAACCAGTTGGCGTGTGATCGCACTCTGAAGCGCCGCCTGTTGCGCCGCAACGACAGCGGCGTCACCTGCGACGGCTGCGCCAGCCGCTGAGGTGGTTGCCGAGGCAGGAACCGCACCGCCTGCACCGCCCAGCAGGCCCGTACCCGCACCGCCGAGACCGCCACCGAGGCTGCCACCGATTTGCGAAGCAAGCAGTTGACCTGATCCACCGCCGATTTGCGCTCCGGCGGCACTGCCGGCTGCTGCACCGGCGGTCGACCCGAGGATACCGAGGCCCGTCGAACCGCAACCCGACAACATTACTGCGGTGGCTGCTGCGATACCGAAACCTTTAAGACCGTTCATCATCGTTTCTCTCTTTCAGATTGAATTTATTGATCCGGGGTAAGCTGCGAATTCGCAGACCTTCTCGCAAATTGCGACACGATTTAGCGACGCCCCCAACCCGCACACACCAATAAGACCGGCGGGCTGGTACGCGCTTGCGCCAACCTCTGCCGTTTCAGTGATGTGTTTTCGGATCGTGTGCATCATGTCGCTCGCTAACTCACCTTACGTGTCGTTAACGGAGCAAGAAATTTGCCTAACGCGGGTTAACCCTAATCAAATCTTAATGATACAATCTATAGGCGAAATACCCGCATCTTTGGCGGGTATCTCTGGACGGCAGGAACTTAACTCGCAGCGAGGGACCGCAGATAACCGCGCGCCGCATCACCATCCCAATCGACCAGGCCCCAAACCCGCGCAACAACCGCACCGCGCTTATCGATAATAAACGATGTCGGCGTTGCGATGCTCATGCGGTTGAAATTCTCAACACTGAGGATCGTGCCGTTAAACTTATCCACATCCATAATCGGTTTAAGGTTCGACAGGCCGGTCCGCGCGAGATGGCCGGTGATTGTACCAATGCTCTGATCCATGCCGAGCGCGACCACCTTTACGCCCTCGCCCTGCATCTCGCCGTGCAGGCGATCCAAAACCGGCATTTCCTTATGGCAATAAGGGCAGTTGACCTGCCACAGAGTCACAATCAGCACATCACCCTGAAAATCGGCCAGACTGCCCTGACTGCCATCGACATACATCAGCGGCTTGGTTGGCACGATCTTACCGTCGGTAATCAGGGTTACGTTCGGGGCAAACCCCTCCTGCTCGGCAAAGGCGGGTGCGGTGAGGGTCATCACGAAAGCGGCAATCAGAGCGAAGATACGCATGGGTCGATCCTTAAATTTTCCCGACGAGCGATCTTCGGGCGGATAGATTAACGAAGTGGTAACACTTATCCCGCTGCCAGCGATCTCAGATAGCCGCGCGCCGCATCACCGTCCCAGTCGACAAGCCCCAGCACCGTTGCAACGACCTTGCCATTTTTATCCACGATAAAGCTGGTCGGTGTGACCACACCAAGGCGTCCGAAATGCTCGACACTCATAATCAATCCGTTCAGCATATCGACATCCTGAATCGCGGGCAAATTCGGCCAGTCCATTCGGTCCAAATGCGCAGTGATCGCGCTCATATCCTGATCAAGGCTCAGGGGGACCACGCGCACGCCGTCATCTGCCATCTCGGCGGATAAACGGTTTAGAACCGGCATTTCCTTGCGGCAGAACGGACAACTGATTTGCCACATCGTGACCACTGTGACGGCTCCGTTAAAGTCTTCGAGCGTCCCTTTGCGTCCATCGGCATAGCTGATCTCGTTGTTTGGAACCGACTTCGATCCGTCCGTCAGGGTGACGTTATCGGCAAACCCCTCCTGAGCCATAACCGGCGCGGCAAAGGCCACAACAAATGCAGCGACAACAGCAAGTAAGCGCATTTTGACAATCCTTCTCTGTCCCGCGCGCCGCAGCGCGCAGGGGATACTAAAAATTCAGCCGTGATTGTTGGTTGAGTTCAGATGCCGCCTTTGGCGATCAGGGTCTCGATCAGATTGGTGGCCTTCGGGCCCTCCCACTCCTGCGGTCCCACCAGCACAGCGACCATCTGCGCATCCGCGTTCAGCACCAAATGCACCGGCGTCGCACGAAAGCACAATTCACTGAACAGCGTCGCGCCGGGGTCAGTATTCGCATCCATCGAGCCATAGCCCTTCTGCGCGAGGTATCGCACAACCTCTTCACGCTCGCCCTGAACCGAGACCGCAAGAAAGTTCATCCCGCCCTGCGGTTTGTACCGGTCCAGCATCGCATTCAGCGACGGCCCCTCGTACTGGCAACCCGGACAGCGCGGAAACCAGAACGTCACCAGCGAGGCTTTACCCGCTAAATCGGACAGGCGGGCCTTGCTGCCGTCGGGACGTTCCCAGGCAATATCAGGCGGGGTTTCAGGCGCGGGAAACGCCTTAAAGCCCGGATAGATAAAGATGTCGCTCCGCATCGGATTTGCACAGGCAAACGCGACGGAAGTACCCGTCACCGCCATCATCAATCCAAGAACGCAGGCGCGCAGCGCGCGCTGAAACAGACCCGGCATGACTATACACCCGCCAATGAACGCAAATACGCAATGCTCTCGGGCGACGTCCAATCGACCTTCCACCCTTGCAGTACGGCAATCACATCGCCGGTCGGCGAGATAAAGAATGTCGTCGGCGTTCCGACAGGATCGGGGTTAAACAGTCGTCCGGCATTGCGCGCACTGACATCCAGCGCGACGGGCAGATGATCCAGCTTTTTGCGGTCGTAGTATTTACGCACCCGCTTCATCGCGTCTTCGGGCGCTTCACGAAATACCACCTCGTCAATCGAGATTGGCAACACGCGGATATTGCTGATCCCCTGATCATCCAGCAGCTTCGACAGTTTGCTCAGTTCGGGCATTTCAATCTGGCAGTTCGGGCAGGTTGTAAACCAGACGGTCGCCAGAACCAGTTCGCCGGGATAATCCGTCAGCTTTTTGCTCGTGCCATCCTCGAACAGGATTTCGCCCTCGGGCGGGGAAAAAGGCGCAAACCCCGTGATAATCTGACTTTCAATCGTCTCCGTTCCGCGCGCCTGCGACGGTCCGACCATGGAAAGGGACGTCAGGGCAAAGACGGCCCCGGCAAAAATGTGCTTCAGCATAACAACCTCACTCGATGTTCCGCGACACTATCCGCCCGCATCCGGTCTGTCGCTTGTCTGTACTTCACAATCAGATGAAGACGGCATCAGTAGGGCGTCCGTGTTCACAACCCCGTCAGATCGGCACCGTTCCGGCGATGATCGTGTTGGCCGCCCCGCCGATCCAGCCCGCGGCGCCTCATCCCTGACCTAACCTGCGATCAAGTCTTTGCCAAACCGCCCTGATCCGGCCCATACTCTGCCAATGAACAAAGATACCCAAGCAGAAGACGCCCAAGCCCGGCTGGATCAGTTGCGGCACGAGGCGGGCGGCGCACTCACGGGCCGCGAGGTCCGCAAGCGCCACGGCCTCGACCCGAGCGAAGCCAATGATGATCCGCCGCTCGACTGGAGCGCAACGCCCCTGAACATCACGCTTCAGATTCTTGCCGTTGCTCTGTTTCTCGCCGTTGTGTGGTTTATCGTTTCCTCGTTCTTCGGCGGCTTTGGCGAAGTGCTGTCGCGGTGACAAAAAAGTTCTGGGAAACGGTCCCCCTGACCGAGATGACCGGGGACCAGTGGGAAAGTCTGTGCGACGGCTGCGGCAAATGCTGTTTGCTGAAACTCGAAGACGAGGATGACGGCACACTGACCTACACCGACATCGCCTGTCGGCTGTTCGATGACAGCACGTGCCGGTGCATGAATTATCCGCTGCGCAAGATGATGGTCGAGGGCTGTATTCTTCTCACGCCCGAGACTCTGCCGGAAACTCAAAAATGGTTACCCCGAACCTGCGCCTATCGTCTGATCGCCGAGGGCAAACCGCTGGCGGACTGGCATCCCCTTGTCTCCGGTTCGGCTGACACCGTTCATGCCGCCGGCATCTCGATGCAAAACGCGACTGTTCCCGAATACGAGGTCGACGAGGAGGACTGGTACGATCACGCCATCGACGAACAGGTTTAATCGCTTTCGCAAGTTTTAGACGAACGAAAAATCATCCTCGGTAAAGGTCGCGTCTTCCACGCCCTTCAGGAACACCAGATCACCCTCACCGAAATCAATCCGCACGCCGGTTCCGTAGGTATAGATATCGAGGTCGGCAAACGTCACACCGGCAAACTCGATCACATCAACACCGCGTTCCAGATCAAGAATGGTTCCCTGTTGATCGCCGACCGCAAACCGGAAGGTGTCTTCGCCCTCGCCGCCCGAAAGGCGATCGCGGCCCGCACCGCCCGACAGAGTATCAGCGCCGTCTCCGCCGACCAGCAGGTTCGCCTCATCATTGCCGCTCAGGAAATCCGAACGGCGCGATCCGATCACATACTCGAAACCCGAAATCACATCGCCGTCGCCATGCCCGCCGCTCACCGACTGCAAACCTGTTTCGGCATCAACCGTCAGATCAACGGTTACACCGCCGGTCGAACCGGAATAATTCAAACGGTCGACACCTTCTCCGCCATCGAGAATATCTGCGTCCGCGCCGCCGCGAACACTATCCGCCCCGCCTCCGGCAAAGATCATATCCTCACCCGCGCCGCCAAAGAATGCATTCGCCCCGTCGTCGCCGGTAAGCGTATCGGCAAAGTCCGAACCGTTGACCCGCTCAAATCCGCGGACAACATCTCCCTCGGCATCACCGCCGGATGCGGACTGTTCTCCGGTCACTTCATCGATGTTCAGATCAACGACAACACGCGCCGAAGAATTTGAGTAGACCAACCAATCAAGCCCGAGTCCGCCATTCAGATCGTCAGCGCCTGCACCGCCGGACACACGGTCATTGCCGGAACCGGCATCAATAACATCGACACCGTCAGACCCTTTCAGCGTATTTGCGAACGCATCACCCGTCAGAACATCGTCCTGCTTCGAGCCGAGAACACGCTCGAAGTTTCTGATGATATCGCCTTCGGCATTACCGCCTGAAGCCGACTGTAATCCTGTTTCGATATCCGCCGTCAGATCAACGACAACGCCCTCTGCCGAGCGTGTGTACTCCAGCCAGTCGGCGCCCGCGCCCCCGTCGAGATCATCCGCCCCGACACCGCCCGAAATCCGGTCATTCCCCGCACCGCCCGAAATTATGTCCACACCGCGCAAACCGAACAGCACGTTGCTACCGCTATCTCCGGTCAGCGTATCAGAGTGTTGCGACCCGATGATATTTTCAAAACCGCGAATCTGGTCGCCTTCGGCATCTCCGCCGGACACCGCCTGAAAGCCGTCAGCATCGCTTGCCAGATTGACCGAAACACCGCTCGACGACAGTCGGTAGCTGATCCAGTCAGTATCGTTGCCCCCGTCCAGCCGGTCAGTTTGCGCCGACCCTGTCAGGGCATCGCGCCCGTCTCCGCCATACAGCACATCACGCAGGGCGGAACCGGCCAGCCGGTCATTGCCGTCAGTGCCGAATTGCAAACCGTCACTCAGGTTTGCGACGACCACATTCGTTGCATTCAGATCCGCCACGCGAACACCGTTCAGCAACAGCGACCCCGCGCCCTCAAGATCAAGGCGCGCCCCCTCTTCGCTGTCAACGAACAACTCCAGCGCCTCGGCAACCGACGGCAGGCTGACTAGTCCCGCAAAGATCAGGCTGTCACCGGCAACGTCGAAATCCCCGACCTCGGTTGTGCCGAGCGCGCCGTCAAAAACAAAACGATCCGCAAATTGTCCGAAGTCAATATCGTGACGGTCGCCCTGCAGATAGTTGATCCCGCCGCCCGCCAGCAGGGTATCCGTACCCGACCCGCCGAACAGCCAGTCTTCGCCTGCGCCGCCTTGCAGCCAGTCGCGCCCGTCGCCGCCCTCGACCAGATGCGATCCCGCGCCGGTGACAACAACGTCATCACCGCCGCCCGCATTGATCAGGCGATTACCGTCCCCGTCACTGATTGCATCCGCCTCGTCCGTTCCCAGCGTCCGGTCCTGAACACCGGCAATCGAGTAATCCGCGAACACGACCGGGACACCGAACTGCGGCACGCCGCCGTCCTTGAACACCGCATCAATATAAGTATCGGTCAGCTTGGTTGTCATCCACAGCAAAGCCTCGGCATAGCGCGCATCGCGCACACCCGAGAACGCAGACGCCGCGCCGCCCCATGCGGACCCCGCGTAAAACGTTTCCTGCTCCCACTGCGTCACATCCAAATCGACGCCGCCAAGACCCCGCGCAACCTCGTTCAGCTCCGCCCAGCTTATGGCAGGGTCCAGATCGGTGCTGCGGCCCGAATACCCGTAATCGACGAGTGAAAACAGATTATGATTGGGGTCAAAATCGTCCTGCAAAAACCGCTCGGCTCCAAAGCCCGCCATCCATTTACCAAGCGTGATTGCGTTTTCGTTTCCGGTCGCCGCGATCTGGCCGACCACCATCGCGAACCAGTCCTGCCAGTAAGGGCGGCCAACGGACGTCCCGGTATAACTTTGCAGCGCGCCTTCCAGATCACCGCCAACGAAATGCGGCTCGACCCGCTCACCGGAAAGCACACCGCCGTATTCGCGATTTATCGGTCCGGACTTATTGACGTAGTAATCAACATAATCCTGCAACGCGCCATCCAGCCTCGCCTGCAGCACGTCTGCTGCTCTCGTTCCGTCCGGCGACAGAGACGCGGCGTAGAATAAATCGCGCAGCACCCAAGCCTGTTCGCGCAGTTGCGAGGCAAAATCAATGTGGCCCGTTTCGGTCAGATAACCGCCATTTGCCCATAGCGATAGCGACGATCCCGCCTCATGGGCAAGGCCGTCGGCATAATACCGGTCACCGGTGACAAGATAGGACAGATAATATTCACTCGGCTTGTGAGAGAAACTGTTCCGCTGCGCCAATCCGTCATTGACCAGATCAACAACGCCACCGGTTCCGGGCAGATCTTTTCCAAGTCCGGTGCTGAACGAGTTTGTCGCTGTGTCTTCGAGGAAATAAGCCTCGCCCGTTTCGGGGTTTCGATAATAGTTCGAAAACGCACCATACTGATCGGTCAGCGCCAGCATGGCCTGACGGGCTTCGGTGCTTTGCGTCACAAGATAGGAATGCTGGTCATCGGTAAGCAGACCATAGCTTGGCGTGATACCGCCGCGCCCGCGATCACCGTCAATGCCGCCGTCGTTGTCGATACCGCCAAGCTCCAGCGGATCGAACGTCGCATTCGGGTCGATCAGCTTGTCATAGTAAACGGTGCTATCGGCCAGCTCAATCGTATCATCGACCGCGGGCAACAGGCCGGTCGTGCGCAAGTATCCGAGGTCATAAACAGCATGCGCCGTGTTCTCGGCTTCTGCGGTGGAATAGCTTTCACGCCAAACGGTAAAGTGTGGCTGCTCCAGTGCCTCGTTGCTGAAAACCGCCTCGCCGTTCTGGGTAATTTCAACGCTGTAGGTTTTGGCCTCGAGGCCGGTGGTCAGCACATTGTCATTCCCGACGATGACCGATGTGCGAATAGAACCGTCCACACCCGCTCTGACATCGGCGCGGACTTCCAATCCGTTCGCAAGCGTTTGCGCGACCCGCACTTCGGACGTCAGCGCGCCGCTCAACCACGACGTACCGCCTGCCAGCAGGCTGCCGATATCCACCGTCTCGTCATTAATCGTGATCTGGAACGAATACCCCTCGGCCTCCGCCACAGCGGCAACATCAAGCACAGGGTCAGGAGCGGGAGCTTCAGGTTCAACGGGAGCGTCAGGCTCGACCGGCGCATCCGGCTCAACCGGCGCATCAGGCTCGGTCGGGCTATCCGGCACAACCGTTTCATCCGTCTCCGCGCCAGCCATCTCGTCCACCGGCACAACAACCGGCTCGGCTTCCGGTTCTGGAGACGGCTCCGCGCGTTGCAGGGTCAGCGTTCCGGCGGCCACTCCGACGGGGTTTTGGACCGACAGAACAGCATGCTTAACCGACCCGTCAGGCCATGTCGCCTTAACATCTACCTGAAGCGGAATCGGCTCGCCATCAAACAACGCCAGCAATTCCGAATCGGCATTCCAATCTCCCTCTCGGAACACATGTCCGAAAGTTGTGACTGCACCGCCCGTTTCAGTCAGATCGTTCAACGCAAGCGTGGTAATAGCCGACATGTACGGTCCTCGGGACAACAGATAAAGGAAGACGGTCAGCTCAGCGCGTGACCGTTCGCCTTCTATCAGCCCGATTTATGAACCGTACACAATCAGATAAAAAAACATGGTTTCCACCACGATCAACTGGCGGGGTCAGCACCAATCGCGCTCAGCATGGCGGTGCACACTTCGACATCCTGCTCGCCCGTGCCCGACCCGACACCGATTGCGCCGGCAACACGCCCGTCGATTTTCACCGGCACGCCGCCCGGCAAATTGGTCATTGCGTTGCCCGTGGCCGAGGCGACCTTAGCCGCAAAATCTTCGGGCATTCCTCCGGTTGCAAGGCCGGTCGAAGCGGACGTGCGCGCCTTTGCTCGCGCCGACCGCAGGCTGAGATATTTTGCACCCGTCATGCGCAGGCTTCCCATCACCTCGCCCGAGGCATCAACTACAACAAGGCATTGCGGCTGGCCCATCTCGGTTGCCTTCGCCGCACCGTTTTGCAGCATCGCAAGAACCGCATCATGGGTCAGGATAGGGCGCGTATCGAACATCGGGGTATCAGACATTTTGGTATCCAGTCATTGGCAAAACAGTATTCAGAATTTCGCTACGCCTTGGTCTTCACCTTCGGACGCAGCACATGAGGTTGCGCGGCATCATAGAGCGCACTATCCCGAAAATCGACCTCCTGCAGGGCGGGACCGATAAGGATAAGCGCAGTGCGCGTGATCTTTTCAGCTCGAACTTTCTCGCGGATATTCGACAGCGTCCCCTCGATGAACATTTCATCGGGCCACCCCACGCGATACGCAACGATCACCGGACAATCTTCGCCATAATACGGCGCAAGCGTGCGCTCGATCTCGCGCAGATTTCGGATCGACAGATGGATCGCCAGCGTCGCGCCGGTTTTGCCGAGC
>CALGNW010000217.1 GCA_937958345.1 uncultured Neomegalonema sp.
CCGTCAGGTCCATTGTAGTTTTCTCCCGGAGTGAAAACGAATGAGCCATCCGCGGCGAAGTCAATGTTTTGAAAAGAAAACGATGATTGCGCAGTAAGCGTGAACGGATCGCCCTCGGCGTCAAATGCAATCACCCTGCCCGAGATCGTCTCGTCCTCATTGATCGTGATTGAGTTCGTGTTGTCCAGTCCTTCAAGTTCGATCGAGCGAATGACCGGACCATCATTGATCGGGCGCACAGTCAGCGACATCGTTGCTGTGTCTGTCTCTCCCGCACGATCCGTGAGACGATATTCGAAGCTATCTGTTCCACTAAATTCGGGGTCTGGAGTATAGGTAAACCTGCCACCTTGAAGGGTGACCGTTCCATGCACTGGATCCGTATCCACAGAATAGGTTATGCGATCATTCCGGTCAGGATCAGACCCGTAAAGGACGCCGATGATCGGCAAGTCTTCGTCGCCGGAAAACTCTCCGCCTGTCGCAACCGGAGCATCGTTGATTGAATTGATCCCGATCTGAACAACGACTTCGGCAATCCCGCCGCGATTATCATCGACAACAACGATAAACGGACTCGAGCTGATCTCTTGATCCTGCTCTGGCGTGAAGGTCAAAACGCCATTCTGGTCGACTGATGCCAAACCCGCGAATGGCTGAAATTTGATTGAATAGGTGAGCGCGTCGCCATCTGGATCGGTCGCATCAAGGCTGCCCGTGATTACCGTGTCCTCGTCTCCGTCAAATCGGAGGTTTGGGGAAACGACCGGCGCTCGATTGGCATTGGCCATGCTAATGGACGCAGTAGCAAGCTGTGGAGCAAGAGCGGCATTTTCGCCGAATATATCAAAATCAACATCGACGGACGTGGATAAAATTGTATCGACCATGCTGCGCCTTCGTGCTGGTAAGTGCCGGAACAGAAAATGGCAACTTATACATATGTAACCTTAGCTTGCACATTTCTTCCTAAATTGTCTACCGGGTGGCATCAGAAGTCGGGGGCATTGGCCGCCTGAAAACGGATGATATGGAAGCCTATGGGGAACCGCCAAAATGTGAAGCATTAAGACGCATCAAGTCAGATTCGATCCCAGCGATATTATGTATCCCGGCGCAATTCTGTTTTGATTGCCGCAAACACAAGCGATGAATTCTCCGAATGAAGAGAGGAGCGGTCCGGCGTTCAGGACACTCCCAAGGCCCTCACGCTTTTTGACGCACGCTGCGTTCGACAAGGCTGCTTTTCTGCATTTCAGTGACAAACAGCTTGATCAGACCATGTCTGGGGGCATTCGCCGGCCAATGGGCAAATACCTCGATTGGTTCCAGTTCCCAGTCTGGGAGAGGATACGCCATCTTTCCATTGGCTACATCTTCGGCGGATAAGAACTCCGGGACGATCGCCAGCCCCACGCCGGCCAGCGCGAGCTGATAGAGCGCTTTTGCATCGTTACACGATACACGCGGTTGTTTTTTGTGAACCAACTGCGTCGCTTGTTTTTTTGTAAATTTTGCGGGCTTTTTCTGGACGGGAGCCAGCTCCAGCCATGTCCAGTCTTTCAGATCAACCGGTTGCTTCACTTTTGGCCGTTCACCAAGATAATCGACAGAGCCGACGAGCTTGCGACGTACCTGATACAGTTTACAGGTTGTTGCCGAGTTTTTCGCCTGAAGGCTCATCCTAATCGCAACATCGATGCCGTCGTCGATAATCTCTCTTCGACTATCAGAGAAGTCGAGCACAAGACGGACGTGAGGGAATGACTTTGTGAACGTCGCGAGCTGTCCGATAAACGGCGACTCCGCGAGTACCGAAGGGGCAGTGATCCGAAGTTCGCCGCTTGGTCGACCTGCCAATGAAGATAGGTCGAGTAGTTCGCCTTCGATGGCTTCAATCATCTTGTGCGTCGCGTTCAGCAACTTTTCGCCTTCCTGCGTCAGCCGAAGCTTGCGGGTCGAACGATGCATCAGGGCGACACCGAGATGTTCCTCTAATTGGGAGACATGGTGACTGATTACGGACGGCGATAGGCGCAAATCTTCGGCAGCTCCGCGAAACGACCCGTGATCATTCACCTTTGCGAAAATTGCCATTTGGCGAAGTTGATCGATCATTGTGCAAAAATTCCGAACAGAAAATTCCGATAAACACATTTTATCGAAGACCGACTTTTTGTCGAGGTTTGAGGTGAAAGGCTCGGACCGGCAACTTGCCATCGGGGAAATCACCCGTGGCAGGTCCGCCGGTCGATCATTGTTCGACCGAGTTGAATAGTCTCTTCCGAATTCAGCGGCTTATTCCGGTTGGTGCAAGCCACTACACGTATTCCGACAATTTAGATGCTGCACCTCTGCCTATGGCGGTGCTTTCGGCATGTCCAAAAGTTGAGTACCAAATGAAACGAACGCTAAGCCTGTTTACGAAAGATCATTCCGGTTCGATATCGATATCAATTGCAATTTCAATAGTGATGCTGATCGGCGCTGTGGGTGCTGCGATCGATTATTCGTTGCTGTTTAAATCAAGGCAGAATGCTCAATATGCAGCTGATTCAGCGGCATTGTCCTATCTGAAGCAATATCTGAACACAAATAACGAGACGAAAGCAAAGGTGTCCGCCAAGGCAGTTTTCATTGGAAACGCTTCTGAAGACAAAGGTCTGATCTGGGACGTAAAGCTTGAGCCGATCAAACAGCAAGACGGCTCGCTGATCGCCGAGATTTCGGCAAAGACCACTGCCCGGACTTCCATGCTTCATCTGATAGGGATGGATAGTGCTGAAATTAGTGTTTCTGCCGCCGCAGGAGCGCCGATCCAGTCAATTTCAGCGGTCGTCGCTGCAGACGTCTCTTGGTCGATGCGCGGCCAGGACCTTTTGGCAGTCAAAGCAGCATCGAAAACATTCGCCGATTCAATGTACAATATGGTGCCGGCTTTTGAAGCGGGTCTGAATCTGGGTGTGGTCCCCTATGCCGGGTCGGTTAATATTTCGCGCGCTTCATCGCATGCCAATCGACTGCTGAAGGGATGGGAGTACGCATCACCGGCAGACACTGAATTTGGTCAAACGAAGCACTATCAGGTCGGCGCGGGATGTGACGACTCGCAGGATCGGCACGTAGAGACCGTGAAACTCACGTGGGATAGTGCAGAATTTCCGGTACAGCGATTTCGATGGGAATCCGTGAATTTTACTGTACCGGGACCTGACGAGACACTCGCCGACGGCACCACGAGGCCGACCGAGGAGCAACGGTCCGAGATGCGTTGCGTCGACAAGGGCGAGGTCGAGCGCCTCGAATGGTCGGGTTGCCTGCAGACGCGACAATCCGAGTTTTCGTCAGAGGCTCAACTCGCATTTGGTGAGCAGCCGCCTATCCCGCCGACCAGGCACACCGACGGTGATCCGCACTGCCCGGACGCCTCGTCCGCGATGAGGACCGATATCGCGTCGCGCTCCGAGTTTGATAATTATATCGACGGACTTGAGGTCGGATTTTCGACGGCGCATGACGTTGGTATGCTTTGGGCATCAAGGTTGTTTTCACCTGACTGGGCATCGTTTTTCAACATCGACTCACGGCCTTGGAATGGCGAGAAATTTCCTAAATATCTGATCTATCTTTCCGACGGCAAGGCGGCGCCGGTGGGATATGCGTTCGGCGATTACGCCGGTCGCACCGAGGATTTAATCAATGAGAATACCCGAAATCTTTGCGCCTCTCTCAAGAGCAAGGGGGTTCAGATATTCGGCATATCCTACGCTCCTCCGTCCGATCCGAATGCGGTCGAGATTGTCGAATCCTGCGCCTCGGAAAGAAGCCACGTGATTTCGGACAGCGGAGGTCTTGGCAGTGTTCTTACGAGCATCGCTTCGTCAATCAAGACAGGCGGCGTCCGGCTGATAAGATAGTCGGTCGGCCACGGATTTTAGAAGTCCCGTCGGTCCGGTTGAACGGACTCGGTGCATTCGTAAGTGGGTTTCCGCCTCGGCTATGTTGCGAAAGCTCAAGATTGGCCGACCATTTCGAACAATGAAATTCATTCAGACAGGATTATCCCGATCTCCTCGCTGTCATAGGCTCGGGCGGACCAGTTTAGACGGTCTGAAGCGATTGACCGGTCATATCTCCGGGGGGCTGCCCCCATGATTTATGACCCGTTTTCATTGCGCAATATTTTTGCACAATCGAATGTTATTATTCGCATAAATTAAACTATTATTCTTTTGTTTCGTTTTGGGACATGGCACTCTCGACAATGCACATTTCGTGCAGATGCATTTCGGGAGGGAATCGCAATGCAAGTCACTAACTCAAGCGCTTCATCGGCGAGTGGTGTGAACGGTTCGGCGACCAGTTCATTCAAATTCGACGGCGCTGTCAGTAAATCTGATTCCTCAGAATCAACGTCTAAGGTCAGTTCGCTTAACACCGGTTCCGGTGGCAAGATCGACCCGCCAAGTACCGGTGGCAAGATCGATTCACCAAGCACGGCCAGCGCGATCGAGCCGCCGACTACCGGTGGTAAGATCACACCTGCTGTCGGTGGAAACACACCTGAAAGCCTTGGTGACGTTGCGCGCTTGGAATCGCGTTCGATACGCCTTTCACCATCGAGCATAGATCAAACACTTCGCTTCACACCGGCTAACGGCTCGGTCACCGGAGATCTATCCACCAACGCCAAAAACATCACGGCTGATTCCGGTGCGGGTACGAACGGTTCAGGCGGTGATGCCCAACCCGCCAGCATGCTCGCTCCGGAAAAGCCGCTGAATGTTAGCCTGACGATTGGCAGTTCCGGTAACGACACCCAAGTCGGTAGCTCGGATAAAGACACCCAGATCGGTCGCGGCGGTGATGATGTCCAGCGCGGCAAGGGCGGTGATGATACCCAGCGCGGTGGTAAAGGCGACGACACCCAGCGCGGCGGTAAGGGAGATGATACCCAGAGCGGCGGCAAGGGCGATGACACCCAGCGCGGCGGTAAGGGCGATGACACCCAGCGCGGCGGCGAGGGCGATGACACCCAGCGTGGCCGTAGGGGAGAGGATACCCAGCGCGGAGGTCAAGGCAACGATACCCAACGTGGTGGTAAAGGCGACGACACCCAAAAGGGTGGTCGCGGCGATGACACCATGCGCGGCGGCAAGGGCGACGATATCCAGCGCGGCGGCAAAGGCAGAGATCTGCTCGTCGGCGGCAAGGGTAACGACGATATGGCTGGCGGCAAAAAGCGTGATGTCCTCGTTTCCGGTAACGGAGACGACACGATGCGCGGCGGTCGCGGCAACGACGTTGTCATCATCAACGGCACCGGCAACAAGACAGCCGATGGCGGTGCTGGCGACAATGACGCGCTTGTCCTGAAAGGCACCGAAGGAGATTGGACTTCTCGTAAGGGCGAAGACGGGTCAACCATCTACACCAGTCAGAACGGCACAACGGTGAATGCGTCAAACTTCGAGCGTGTCGTCTACTCGCCGAACGGACGCCCTGAAAATGACAATCCGTCAGGTGCCCCGACATCTTAAAGTCCAGCCGTGTCGTCGCATGTGCTGAGAATGACAGGAAGTTTTTTGTCTCTGACATTCGGGTAGAGACGACGCGGGACTAAAACGAAGGCCGCCGTGAATAAGCGCGGCGGCCTTCTCGATATGTCTTTCGGAACCCCAAAGGCCGCAGATATAAGGCAGCGACTTGATTTTCTTGTCAGGAAATTTCCCATAGGCTTCAGCTGGAAATCTCTCCGCGGCGGGGCTTTTCGCCACCCGCCGCGCGGGTCGCAGTTAACCCGCTTCGACGGTTAATTTCATGCTTTGTTAACCCGTTGGAGACCGAAGCAGAGGCCTTTGAAATCGTCCTTCGACTGGCGCTTCAGCTTTTCGGCAAAGGCGTTCAGAATTATCGTGGCCTCTACTTCGGGAGAGCCAATTCGCCCCTCAGTCATAACGTCCGGTGAACGGAGTAATATTTGCGACCAGCCCCATTTTGGTTCACGTGCGCCAGTCCAACAGGCGTCGTTCGATCAAACCGATAATCGTGCTCACCAAAACACCAAGGGTGGACAGGATCACGACCCCCACGAACAGACGTTCGAGATCATAGAGAGATCCTGCCTCAAGAATATACGCGCCGATGCCGTACTCCGCGCCGAGCATCTCAGCCGCGACGAGAAGGATAATCGCGATGGCGAGGCTAATCCTCAATCCTGATAGGATACCGGGCATTGCACCGGGAATGACGATCTTGCGCACAATCGACAACCAAGACAGCTCGAAACTTTGTCCCATTCGGATCAGGCTGCGATCAACATTATCAACCGCCGCATAGGTCGCGACAACTGTGGGTGTGAAGGTTCCGAATGCGATCAAAGCGTATTTCGACCCTTCGTCAATTCCAAACCAGATGACGAAGAGCGGCAGGAGGGCGATTTTGGGAATCGGAAAAATAGCTGCAACGAGTGGCACGAGCCCCGCACGAATGTACGAGAACAACCCGATCAGAATCCCGACACCAATGCCCGCTGTCACGCCGATCGTCGCGCCGACAACCAGCCGGGTCAGAGAGGGAATGAGGTGCTTCCAAAGCAA